>DATLQE010000380.1:0-4489 GCA_035535335.1 Lapillicoccus sp.
CCGAGCGTCGGCGCAGGTACCTCCACGCCAGCACCGCGCACACGATCCCGTTGAGGAACCCGACGAGAACGTCGGTGAGGTGGTGCATGCCCCGGTAGAGCCGGGCATACGCCACGAGTAGCGGGATCACCAGGCAGATCAGGGTGAGCACCCACCGGAGCGCCGGATTCGAGATCCGCTGGCACATCATGGCGAGAACCAAGTAAAGCGCGGTGGCGGCGCCGACGTGCCCGCTCGGGTACGACGAGGTCGGCGGCGCCGGGTCGAGGTGCTCGACGTCGGGGCGGTCCCGACCGGTCACCGCGGTCGCGATGACGAACACCGTGGCCTGGATGGAAATTGCGATGGCGGGGATGACGGCCACCCACCACTGCTTGGTGAGCCACCAGATGAGGCCGACCATGACGACGCAGGTGCCGATGATGATCTCGGTGTTGCCGATCCGGGACCAGACCATCGTGATGGTGTCCAACGTCGGCGTTCGGCCGGCCTGCAATGTACGGTTCACCGCACTCTCGGCCTGAAGCCCGTCGAGCGGACCGTCGATCAGCTTGCCGATCCCGACGATCACCAGCCAGAGGACGATGGCAGGGAGCAGTGCGCGCACGGCCACGTCGCGCAGTGCCTCCCCGATCGTCGGTCTCGTGTCGTCGTCGACGTAACGGGTCAGGAAGGCCATCGGCGGCGGTTCTCCTCGGGGGGCTCGACCGACCGTGTATGCGCCTCCGTTCGCTCGGATGCGGCGTGCTCCGCCTCGGCGGCGGCGTCCGCATCCTCGGGGGTGTCCGGCAGATCGGTCGGATGGGCAGGGTTCCAGCCGCGGTAGCCGGCGTACGAAGCCAACGCCAGTCCCGAGCCCATGAGGACGCCCGCGGTGACGTCCGAGGGGAAGTGCACTCCGAGGAACACTCGGTCGAGCGCCGTGAGGAGGACGACCGTCCCGGCCACGACGCAGGCGACGACCTTGGCGGCTGTCGTCTTGAGCAGAGGCCAGATCATGATCACGATGACCGTCGATGCCGCGGCGGAGTTGGCGGCGTGTCCGGAGGGGAAGCTGTAGCCGGGCGCCGACGAGACGGGGTCGATGACCTCCGGGCGCGCGCGCTGGACGACGTACTTGAGGTCGAGCGCGAGGTTCCAGGCCACCATCATGGTGACGAAGCCCCAGATCGCCCGGCTCTTCAGGCCGTGTTTCCACCAGAGCCAGACACACACGCCGGTCCCCACGAGATAGACCCAGTGGGGCTGGAGGGCCTCCTGCCACCAGGCGAGGGCGGTGTAAAAGCCAGGGTTGGCGCGGGTGATGTCGGTCGCCGCCCCGATGGCGTTTTTGTCGAAGGTGATGACGACGTCGACGTTTTCCCTGGCGAAGAAGGCGAGGGCCGTCACTGGAACCGCCGCAGCGACCGCATACCCCACCGCCGGGAGCAGGCGACGCCATCGTCCCGGCGACGTGGTGGACCGCGCGGTGGCCCTAGCGGACGCGGACAATCAACGACCTCGCAAGCACCCGAGTCGACAGGCCGTGCTGTTCGCCCTTCGGGTCGCCGTCGATCTGCGTCTCGATGGCGGTCTTCCCGGTGGTCACAAGGATGGCGCGCGAAGTGAGGCGCACGATCTGCCGGTGGCCGCGGCGATGACGGCTGGCGAGGTCGGCGACGACCGCACCCCAGCCGAACGCGCCCTTCGGCGCGAGGATGACCCCGTCGAGGATGCCGTCGTCGAGCTCGGCGTCGGGCATCAGCTCGACGCCACCCTGCAGGGTCCCGCAGTTGCCGATGATGACGCTGCGGGCGTGCTGCGCCTGGGGATCGCCGCCGCCCGCGGCGACTTTGACCATAAAGCCGCGCGTGAAGAGCCGGGCGAGGCCGGCCAGAACGTACGCCGGCCAGCCGAGGATGCCCTTCACCTTCTCGTTGGTCTTGGCCATGACCTCCGCGTCGATGCCGATGCCGGCCATGACGAGGAAGACCTCCTCGTCGTCGCGGCGCGGGTCGTCCTCGGTCGGCGGGTCCTCCCCCTTGAGGGTGTCGGCCGACTCGGAGTCAGGGAACAGCCGCACCAGGCCCACGTCGATGCGCCGGTCAGCGCCCGTGAGCACCACTTCGAGGGCTTCTTCGATCGTCTCGATGGGGAGCTCGAGGTTGCGGGCGAGGAGGTTGCCGGTGCCGCCGGGGAGGAGGCCCATCGGGGTGTCGGTGCCGATCAGCGCGGTGGCGACGGCGCGCACCGTACCGTCACCGCCCAGGGGGCAGAGGACGTCGATGCCTCGATCCAGGGCGTCCTGCGCCTGGCCGACGCCGGGATCCTCCTCGGTCGTCTCCAGGAACACCGGTTCGCCCCAGCCGTGATCGGCGCAGAGCTTGCCGACGCGGTCCTTGACGTCGCCGAGGTCGTCGAACTTCGTGGGGTTGACGACGACGCCGATCCGTCGCGAGGCGGTCACGCGCCGACCCTACCGAGGACGAGGCCTTCCCACCCGTCGAGCGATCGGGGCGCGTTCGGTTCCCAGTGAATGTGCAGACTTTCTGGTCGCCGCGCGCACCACGCGGTAAGGGCGAACCGGCCTCGCGTTTGAGGGCCACCGCAAGCCACCAATTCACTTGATGGAGCATGCCATCCTCACGTCGCCGCGAATCCAATTCCGGTTGTGGACAAAGCGGATTCGACGGGTGGGGCTGTCAGTAGTGGGTTCTAAGTTTGGTTCATTGACGGCAGCGGGCACCGCGATCTGGGCGACATTCGTCGCTGGAAGGCGCAGCCTCCAGCGCCCGCGCTCAGCTGCGAACTGCCTGTCGGCAGCGATGCGCCCGGCAAGGATGTGTTCGGCAGCGATGCGCCCGGCGGCCTGGTGGCCTGGCTGGCGTCCGGCACTCGGGCGCTGGAAAAGGCGGGAGTCGAACCGGCGTGGGCGGTGGACGAGGCGGGCCTGGCTGCGGCGATGGCGCTGGTGGGGCAGCTGCGGTCGCTGACCGACCGGCTCGAGGTTACCGTCACCAGCGAGGTACTGACCCGAGGCACCGCCGAGGCGACCGGCCTGTCGGCGGGTGGACTGGATCGTCGACCAGCAAGGCACCGCCGCCCCCCGGCCGGACCCCCGCCGAGTCGCGACCATCGTGCGGGTCGCCGAAGCCACCACCGGCCGGGAACCGGGCGGACCGGCGATCGGCGAGGCCCTGCACGCGGGGGTGCTGCCGGTGCGGTCGGCCGCCCAGATCGCCCGATTCGTCCGCGACGTCGAGGCCGTCGCCGACCCTGAGGTGCTCGAAGAGGACGTGCAGGTGCTGTGCGGGGCCGCCTCCGACGGGCCTGACGGGCGCGGCCTGACCGACCGGGAACTGGCCCACGCGATCCGGTACGCCACCGCCTTGACTCGAGCCGACCGTGGCCTGGACGGCGACGAAGACCGGTGCCGGGAGGCCCGGGCTTTGTGGTCGGGACCGGGGCCGGCCGGGATGACCAGCTACCGGATGCTGCTGGACTCCGAAGCCGCCGCCGCCGCCGATTCCGCGATCAGCGCCCTGTCCGCCCCCGTGAAAGGCCTCGACGGGGAACCTGACCTGCGATCGGCCGCGCGCCGCCGCGCGGACGCCCTGCTGGAGACCGTCCGACGCGGCGTCGCCGCGAACCCCGGGCTACCCGGCGGCAGCAAAACCCAGATCATCGTCACCATCCCGCTGGCCGACCTCATGGACCAACTACGCGGCGCCGGCTTCACCTCGACCGGACAGGTCCTGTCACCCGGGACCGTCCGCCGGCTGGCCTGCGACGCCCAACTCATCCCCATGGTCCTCGGCGGAGACAGCGAACTCCTCGACCTCGGCCACGGCGAGCGCTACTTCACCCCCGCTCAACGCCGCGCCGTCGCCCGCCGCGACGGACACTGCACCTACCCCGCCTGCACCCGTCCCGCCGCCTGGTGCGACATCCACCACCTGCGCTGGTGGAGCCGCGGCGGGCGCACTGACCTGGACAACGCCGCCCTCCTGTGCGAACGGCACCACACCCTGGTCCACCAACACGACCTCCACGGCACCGTCAACTCCCACGGCGTCACCTGGCACCGACGCCCCCCACCGGACAGCGACGACCCGACCCCTGGAACACCTCCCGAACCCGGATGACCGCGCCAGACCGACCGAAGGACTGACCGCGCCGGGCCACCGTGCACGGATGATCGCGCCAAGGCCGGCCGAGCCGTCAGCGCCGCCTCAGATGCCGCTGGGCGCCCACGTCATAGGCCTCGGCCAGCCATACCCCGAACTCCTCGTCGACCTCCTCCGGGCCGCCGAGCCGGAAGGCGTGGAGCACGTTCCGCGCCGAGAACACCTCGACGCGCCGCCAGCGCGGTGACGGCACTTCCCGGGCGAGGACGAGATGACCGTCCAGCCACGAGACCCGCGGCTGGAACGCCGCGAAGCTCATCCGCACGTGCCACGCGATCCGGGTCTTCTCGGCGAGCACATCCACCGGCCCACGTGCGTGGACC
>DATLQE010000381.1:0-6244 GCA_035535335.1 Lapillicoccus sp.
GACCTCGTTGTCGGCTGGCTGCTGCTCCGGGAGGCCGAGGTGGCCCACGAGGCGCTGACGTCTCGCGGCGACACGATCAGTGCCAAGGACCGCGACTTCTACACCGGCAAGGTGGCGGCGGCCCGGTTCTTCGCGCAGACCATCCTCCCGCGCCTGTCGGCGGAGCGGGCCATCGCCGAGGGCACCGACGCCTCGATCATGGACGTGCCCGAGTCCGCCTTCTGACGATCAGACGGTGACCCGCCGGGACCGGCTCATCGTCGGTAGAAGTTCAGGCGAGCGCGGCGCGTCATCGCGATCCAGACACCGCAGCCCAATACGGCGACTGCCACGTTGAGGGCGATCGACGTGGGCGAGACGGAGTCCGCGTACGTGCCGGTGGGCGAGCCGATCATCATCGGGAGAATGTTGGCGTACTGGTTGACCACCGGAAAGTCGCTCGCGATACCGAGCGCCCAGGTGGTGTCTCCTCGATGCGTCATCCACCACATCAAGTAGGCGTGACCCCCCGTCACTACCGCGTACATGACCAACGCGCTGATGAGCGCGACGGTCTTTCCGTGTATCCGCTTGACCACCGCAATGATGGCCAGGACCACCGCCGCGAAGCACGCCAATGACGCCACCCGTGCCGTCACGTAGTAGGTCAGCACCACCGGCATCTCGTCCGTGCCGACATGCGCCATCCAGAGAGCGTTGAAGACGAGCAGCCAGCAGAAGAGCATGAAGAGGTACGCGATCTGCACGGCCATCTTCAACGCGGTCGCGCGTGCAGGAGATCGGTGACCCAGGTGCAGGAAGACGTCGCGGCCCAGGAAGAAGTACCCGTAGACGACGGAGAAGGCGTATCCCGCGAGCACCGTCCACGCCAGCATCGAAAAGAGCTGGAAGAAGACGTCGAACGTCACGGGCGTGAAGAGCAGCCTCGCCGCTCCGAGCAGCCCGCCGACTGTGATGGCAGCAGCGAACGGACCAAGGTGTCTACGGGCCTCGACGAGCCAGACGGTGCTCACGGATCACCTCCTTGAAGACCCGTTCCAGATCTTGATCACCCGGATCCCAACTGCCCCGGTCACTCTGCAAGATGACACGGCCCGAGTCGATGACGACCATCTCGTCAAACAACCCACCCAGCCCACCAATGAGATGCGTGCTGATCACGACTGTCGCTTCCGACGGCCGATAGGCCCTCACCATGTCAATCAGCGCGTCGCGCGTGACGGGATCGACTGCGGCGAGTGGCTCGTCGAGTAGGTAGAGACGGCAGCGGCGACCAAGGACCACCGCCAGGTGCACTTGCTCCGACATCCCCCTGGAGCACTCTCCTAGCCGCTGGTCGGTTCGCAATCCAAGCTGGGTCAGGAGCTCGGCAGTTACGTCACGATCGAAATCGACGAAGACGTCGGCACATAACCGGAGACAGTCACGCACCGTGAGGAAGTCGTACAAGAAGGGACTATCCGGCAAGAAGGCGACTGTGCCCTGAAAGTCGACGGTGCCCTGGTAATCATTGATGAGCCCGGCTACGGCGCGCATCAACGTCGTCTTGCCCGCACCGTTGGCCCCGAAGAGACCAACGATGCGGCCGGAGTCCTTCAACGTGAGACTGACGTCGTCGAGGGCTCGCGTCCTGCCGAGTGTGACGGAGAGACCTCGAGTCTCGAGTGCCGGCCCCACCGCCATGACGGTACCCGGTAACGACCTGCGGCCCGACGAGCAGGCCGCTCCGGCGCGCCGGTCTCAGGCGCCGTCAGACGTCGCGACGGTCGTCGTGGATGTCTTCGACGTTCCGCCGCTCCACGACCGACGTGTGCGACGTGTTGGTCCGCTGCCGATTCTGAATGGTGCCGAAGATCAGCGCGAGCAGACCGCCCGCCATCAGGATGTAGCCGACGACGTCGAGGTTGGTCTTCAACAGCGACGTGTCCAGCGACGTGAAGCTGAGAATGCCGCCGATGACGATCAGAAAGACTCCGAGCCCGATTCCCATTGCCGTGCCTCCGCGTTGTCCGAGCTCATGATGACGTTTCACCATAGTCCCGCGTTCAGGTTCCTCGCAGGTGTAGCACGAGCCGATCGGGGCCAGTGTCGTCGAGGAGTAGCGGGATGCCCCAGTCCTGCTGGAAGAGATGACAGGCGGGGTTCTCGTCATTGGTGTCGCAGGCTGCCGCCTGCACCGACACGTGGAGGGTGCCGGCCGGTATGCCCGTCGCCACGGTCAGGGGCCGGGTCAGGCTCGCGCCGTCCCCGGCGCCGTCGAGGAGCAGGTCCGGCGGGCTGGCTGAGACCACCAGCCGGGCCGGGTCACCCCACCGGTCGTCGAGCTTCTGGCCGCTCGGTGGCTTGAAGGCGACGACGAGCTCGACCACTCCGGGAGCGAGCGACGTGGGCGGGCGTTGGGTGCGTCGGACCGGGCCGTCCACCTCCTGGGCGTCGGCCGGGATGGCAACCCGGACCAGGCGGTGTGAGGCCGACTCGACGACGACGAGCCGCGCCGAACCGTCCGTCCCGCGCTCCACGACAGCGTCGCTCGGCTCGGCCAGGGCGGTAGCCAGGGTCGTGACCCGGTTGGCGACGGGATCGTACCGGCGGATCGCCCCGTTGTAGGTGTCGCACACCGCAGCCGACCCGTCGGGCAGCTCGACGACGCCGAGCGGGTGCTGGAACCGCGCCTGCCCGGCTGGACCGTCGCGGTGCCCGAAGTCGAACAGCCCGGCTCCAACCTGGGTGGTCAGGCCGGAAGCCGACCAGGAGCGCAGCGCCGACGTCTCCGCGTCGGCCACCCAGACCCGTTCTCCGTCCGCCGAGGTCGCGAGGCCCGACGGCTGGGCCAGCCACGCGGCGTCACCCGGGCCGTCGCGGAGTCCCTCCTGTGTGGTTCCGGCCAGCACCTCGAGGCGCCCCAGGGCGGGGTCGGCGTCAACCGTCAAGGCCCAGAGCTGGTGGATGCCCGCCATCGCGATCACCACTCGGCCGTCGCACCAGGCCAGGTCCCACGGCGTGGAGAGGTCTTGTTCGAGGGCCGGCCCGCCGCCTTCGCGACGGCGCAACGGCCGCCCAGAGCCGGCGACAGTGCAGATCTCGTTGTGCGACAACGAAATTCCTTTGACCTGGTGGTTGACCGAGTCAGCCACCAGCACGTCGTAACCAACCCTCGCCGCCACCTCGGTCGGCAGCAGGAGCACGCCTTGGGGCTCGTCGAACACGCCGGGGCCACCCCACCGCCGGCGCTCAGTCTCGAGGTCCGCCTCGAGCTGCACAACCTGGTGGTGCGCCGTGTCGGAAACGACGAACGAGCCGTCCGGCAGGAGAGCGACCTTCCCCGGGAACCGCAGGGCCGACTGCTGAAGGGGAGGCGGCGCATACGGGGCGTTCCCCCGCCGCAACGTCCCCTTGGCGGCGTGCTCGGCAACGAGCTCCTCGACGAGGCTCGCGATCCCCGGTGCGTGGCCCTCGCCGGACATCGAGGCGACGAGGTACCCCTCGGGGTCCACGATGACAAGGGTCGGCCAGGCTCGGGCGGTGTACGCCTGCCATGTCACCAGCTCGGGGTCGTCGAGGACGGCGTGCCCCACGGCATAGCGCTCGACCGCGGCCTCGACCGCCGCCGGCTCGCCCTCGTGCTCGAACTTCGGCGAATGCACGCCGATCACGACCAGCTCCTCGGGGAACCGCTCCTCGACCGGCCGCAGCTCGTCCAGCACGTGAAGACAGTTGACGCAGCAGAACGTCCAGAAGTCGAGCAGGACGACGCGTCCGCGCAGCTCGCTGAGCGAGAGGTCGTGGCCGCCGGTGTTGAGCCAGCGCCGGCCGACCAGCTCGGGCGCGCGAACCCGGACGTCAGTGCGCACGGTCAGGAATGCGCCGGTCGGCCAGGACCGGGAAGTCGGCGCGCCAGGAGTCCACGAGGGACAGGTCCACGTCGACGCTGAGCACCTGCTCGTCGAGACCGGCGACGGCCAGCGCCTCCCCGGTCGGCAGGACGACCTGCGAGTGGCCGCCCATCTCGGTCCGCGAGTGCGTGCCCGCCGTGTTGCAGGCGAGAACGACGCACTGGTTCTCGATCGCACGGGCGTGCGCGAGCAGCGTCCAGTGCGTGACCCGCCGGCGCGGCCATGCCGCCGGGATGACGAACACCTTCGCCCCGGCGTCGAGCTGCGCGCGGTAGAGCTCGGGAAAGCGCAGGTCGTAGCACGTCGACAGCCCGGCGGTGACCGTGCCGCCGACGCCGTCCGGGAGCTCGGTGGTGACGATCCGCTCGCCGGCCTCCATGAGCTTCGGCTCTCCCGCACCGAACCCGAACCGGTGGATCTTTCGGTACGTCGCCTGCAACGTCCCGTCCGGCGCGAAGACCAGCGACGTGTTCCAGAGGTCCTTGCCCTCCGGCCCCGTGCTGCCGTCGGAGGAGGTCTCGACGATCGACCCGGCGTGCAGGGTCACGTCGGCGTCCTTGGCCGCCGCACTCATGGCGGTGGCGATGGCGCCGTGCGGAGTGTCGGCTCTCGTCTCCCACGTCTCGTAGGCGAAGCCGCCAGGGGCCCAGAGCTCCGGAAGGACGACGAGGTCATGGCCGCGCTGTTCTCGGACCAACGCCGCAACTCGATCGACGCGGTCGGCCACGGTCTCGTCATCGCCGTAGCCGATCTGGAGCAGCGCCACCTTCACGTGGTCGAGCCTAGGCGTCCGGCGACCGCTGCCGCTCCTGGCGCCGGGCCAGCTCCTGGAGCCGCTCGTTGTAGGCGACGAGCTCGGCGTCTCCGTCCCGGTCGGCCTGGCGGTCGTGCCGCCGACTCTCCCGGGAGTCGGAACGGATCCAGTCACGGACCACGAAAAGGCTGAGGACGAGCACCGGGATCTCGCCGACCGCCCACGCGATGCTGCCGCCGGTCTGCTGGTCACCGAGCGGCTCGGGGATCCACGGGATGCGGAGCGCGCCGAAGAAGTCCGGGGCCAGCAGCGTGGTGCCGCTCATCAGCGCGACTCCGAAGAAGGCGTGGAACGACACGGTGATGAGGAGGATGAGCAGCCGCAGGGACGGCGGCCACTTCGGCGGCCCCGGGTCGATTCCGACCATGACCCAGGCGAAGAGGTACCCGGTCACGAGGAAGTGCGCGGTCATCAGGACGTGTCCGGTATGCGTCGTGAGGGCCAGCTCGAACAGGGCCGAGTAGTAAAAGACCACGAGACTGGTGAAGAAGAGGACCGCAGCGACGATCGGGTTGCCGAGCATCCGGAGCAGCCGCGAGTGCACCAGCCCCAGGAGCAGCTCGCGCGGACCCAGGCTGCCGTCGCCCCGGGCGGGCAGGGCCCGAAGGGCGAGGCTCACCGGCGCGGCGAGGACGAGGAACAGCGGCGCATACATGGCGATCGTCATGTGGTCGACCATGTGCCACGAGAAGGAGACCCGCCCGAGGACCGCAGGGGCGCCGCATGTGGCCCACGCGAGGACGACCCAGCCGGCGACCCAACTGATCGCGCGCAGGCCGCTCCAGCGGTCACCTCGACGGCGGAGCCGCAGGACCCAGATGAGGTAGACCCCGACGGCGAGCAAGGCCAGGACGCCCCACAGCCAGTCGAACCGCCACAGCGTGAGCCACGTCGTCCCGGTCGGCGCGGCCGGCTCTGGGAACCCGGTCAGCTGCGCCGACGTGGACGGGTCCAGGGGTCCCGGCGACGCGGGCGTCGGGGTGCGCGACAGCGCCGTCGCGAAGCCGACCGCCACGCCCATCACGACGAGCTCGGTCAGCGCAAACCGGAGGAAGAGACCGCGGCCCGGGCCCTCGGCGGCCATCCGCCCGACGACCCGGCGGCGCTGCTGCCAACCCAGCAGTCCCAGGACCACGAGGCAGGTGGCCTTGACGACGACGAGCGCGCCGTATGCGGTCGCGAGGTTCCCGAGCTCGCCGATCCCACCCAGCCGGATCACTGCACTGACGACACCGGAGCCGGCGACCGCGACGAAGCACCAGAGCGCCATCGTGGAGAAGCGACCGACGACCGTGGCCAGGTGCTGGCCCAGGGCGGGACGCAGCACGACGACGGCGAGGAGTCCACCGATCCACAACGACGCCGCGACGAGGTGGGTGGCGAGGGTGTTGACCGCGGTCTCGTGGTCCGCGGTGCCGGACGCGTGACCGGCGAGTGCCAGCGGCAGCAGCGCACTCACGGCCAGAAAGGCGGCCGTGGCGATCCCCTTGCGCTGCAACGACATCGCCGCCACTGTCGTTGCCGCGGCGGCGACGAG
>DATLQE010000382.1:0-8826 GCA_035535335.1 Lapillicoccus sp.
AGCTGCGGAGTGTCATCGCCGACACCGGTGCGGTCGACCTGGTCGAGGCGAGGATCGCCGACCTCGCGGCCCAGTCACGGTCCGCCCTGGCCGAGGCGCCGGCGCTCGACCGGCAGGCGGTCGACGTCCTACGGTCCCTCGTCGACGTGACGACGGCCCGTACCGCCTGACGTCACCCGCCCGACTCCCCCTGCCGAGAGGCCAAATCCGATCGGCCACGGAGCCGCCTTCCCCACCAGACCCAGAGTGCGCACGTGGCTAACACCAGTGCGAACCCGAACCCCAAGTCCTCCACCGGCGCGTAACCGATCCGGCCGTCCCCGAGGAACGGGACCGTCCCCGACCCGAGGATCGCGTCCGGGTCGTAGGTGACGATGAGCCGGCCGGTGAGCCACCCGTTGGTCAGCAGCTGGAACCCCACGACGATCGCGTACGCCGCCCACCATTGCCGGGTCGCGACCAGGCGGGTCCGGAGCACCCAGAGGTCGAGGACCAGCGCCGCCACGACTCCGACGCACGCCGCGCCGGTGTAGGTCACCGGAGTACCCCGCGCGACCGACGAGCGCGGTGTCGCGCCATGACGACGCCCACTGCCTCGTACGTCAGCAGTCCGGCCAACGGGATGACGACGAAGAACCCGAGCTCCTCCACGGGGAGCCCCCAGAGCCGGACCGGCAAGGTCTGCGACGGGTCGAACCGCCAGTGCCCCGCGTGCGTGGCGGCCACGTCCCAGAGCACGAAGGCGACGAAGACCGGGGCGATCGACAGGACGAGCCGCCGCACCTGCCCCAGAACCCCCAGCCCGAAGAACCAGTTCAGCGGCAAGGTCCCCAGCAGGCAGAAGGCGAGCATCGCGGCATACGCGAGATGGCGCACGAAACCAGCCCTGAACAGCCGAGGTCAGAAGGCCGTGACCTGGGCCCGTCGCCGGACCTCCGTCTTGTGGCCCGCGATCAGCGCGTCGATCGGCGCGCCCCGGCCCGGGAGGGTGTCGTCCGGCGTGAACAGCCAGCGCAGGATCTCCTCGTCGTTCATCCCGCCGTCGGCGAGGACCGTGAAGGTGCCGCGCAGCTCGAAGCGCGGTCCGCGTTCGTCGAGGAACTTCGCCGGCACGCTGACCACCTGCCGTTCCCCGGTCCGCCACGAGAGCAGCTCGCGGTCGGTGATCGCCTGGCGCACGCGCGACAACGGCACGCCCCATCGCTCCGCGACGTCGGGGACAGTGGCCCAGTCCCCGACCAGCTGTTCGACGTCGCTCACGTCGCCCACTCTAGGTGCGGCCCCGCCTGCACCGTTGTGGTGCTCCGGCTTCGTAGACTCCCGCCATGACGTCGAGCGTCGCATCGAACGTCAGCGAGTCGTCGCTGCGTCTCGTCGGGCGGCTGCTCGACGGCCGCTACCGCGTGCTCTCGCACCTCGCGGACGGCGGGATGGCGACCGTCTACCTCGCGCTCGACGAGCGCCTCGACCGCGAGGTCGCGGTCAAGGTCATGCACGACAACCTCGCCCGCGACACGACGTTCGTGTCCCGGTTCCGCCGGGAAGCGCGGTCCGCGGCGCGGCTCGGTCACCCCAACGTCGTCGCCGTCTTCGACCAGGGCGAAGACAACTCAGCCGGCGACGGCCTGATCTTCCTGGCCATGGAGTACGTTCCGGGCCGCACTCTGCGCGACGTCCTCACCGCCGAGGGACCTTTGACGCCGCGCGCCGCCCTCGACCTGTTCGACCCGATCCTCTCGGCCATCGCCGCGGCGCACGACGCCGGCCTCATCCACCGCGACGTCAAGCCCGAGAACGTCATCCTCCGCGAGGACGGTGTCGTCAAGGTCGCCGACTTCGGCCTGGCCCGGGCGGTGACGGCCGCCACGACGACGAACGCCTCCGGAACGCTCCTCGGCACGGTCGCCTACCTCGCACCGGAGCAGGTCGAGCGGGGCATCGCCGACGCCCGCTCCGACGTGTATGCGGCCGGGCTGGTCCTGTACGAGATGCTCACGGGCCGCAAGGCGTTCGACGGCAACTCCCCGATCCATGTGGCCTACCAGCACGTGCACGGGTCGGTGCCCCGGCCGTCCCAGACGATCCGGACCATCCCCGAGGAGCTCGACCAGCTCGTCGCGCTGGCTACCGCGCGCGACCCCGACCACCGGCCGGCCGATGCCGGCGACTACCTCGACGAGGTCCGGCGCTCGCGAGCGCTCATGACGACCACCGAGCTGGACCTGCGCCCCGGGTTGGCGCAGCACGACATGGCGGCCGCGGTCCCGACCCAGCTGGGCGACGACGTCGCACCGACGTCCGTGGTGCCGATCGTGTCGCGGACCTCCCCGGACCGGGCACCGGTGCCGACCGAGCCTGGATCCTCGGACGACGACGCCTCGGACCATGGCCGCCGGATCTGGCCGGTGGTCGTGGCCGTGCTCCTGGTGCTCGCGCTCGCGGGTGGCGGGGCCTTCTGGTGGTTCACGGCCGGTCCGGGGGCGACCACCCGCGTCCCGTCGGTCGACACCCTCACCGTGGCCGCCGCCCAGGCCGAGCTGCAGCGCGCCGACCTGCGCGCCGCGGTCACGGAGGCCTACGACGAGACCGTCCCGGCCGGCACCGTCATGAGCGCGAATCCCGGCGGGGGCACGGAGGTGCGCAAGCTCTCCAGCGTCGACCTCACCGTCTCCAAGGGCCCCGAGCGGTATGCGGCGCCGGGCCTCGTGGGCACGTCCGCGGACGCCGCCGACGCGACCCTGCAGGCGCAGCACCTGGTCCTCGGGGAGCGCAAGGAGGAGTTCAACGACACGGTGGCGGCCGGCACGGTCGTCGCTCAGGACCCGGCGGCGGGAACCTCGCTCAAGCCCGGTGCCGCGGTCGCCGTAACCGTCAGCAAGGGCCGCCAGCCGATTGCGGTCGCCGACTTCACCGGCAAGTCGGCCGAGCAGGCGAAGAAGGCGTTCACCGACGCCGGGCTGACGGTCAAGGAGGGCAACCAGGTCAACAGCGACACCGTGGCCGCCGGGTCGGTGGTGTCGCAGAACCCGGAGAGCGGCACGCTCTTCAAGGGCGACACCGTGACGATCGTCGTGTCGAAGGGCCCGGTCCTGGTCGCGGTGCCCGCGACGGTGGGCAAGCAGCGCGAGGAGGCGGCCCGGCTGCTCAAGGCGGCCGGCTTCCAGGTCGCGTACGACAACGTGCTCGGCGGGTTGTTCAACATCGTGCGGGCCTCGGACCCGGCTGGCGGGACGATGGCCCGCAAGGGCGCCACGGTCACCCTGACGATCGTCTGAGGTGGCGCTGTCCGCCTCGCGGGCGAGGGCGGTCGCGACCGGCCTGCTCGTGCTCCTCACGGCGGTGTGGGGCTCGACCTTCTTCCTCATCCGCGACCTCGTCGCCACCGTGCCGCCGACCGACTTCCTCGCGGTGCGGTTCTCGATAGCCGCGGTCCTCATGCTGATGATCTTCTGGCCGAACGTCCGGCGGCTCCGGCGCCACGAGTGGGTGGTCGGCCTCGGGCTGGGCGTCGTGTACGGCGTGGCGCAGCTGCTCCAGACCGTCGGCCTCGCGCATACGGACGCCTCCGTGTCCGGGTTCATCACCGGCACGTACGTGGTGCTGACGCCGGTGTTCTCGGCGTTGCTGTTGCGTGAGCGAGTGCCGGCGTCGACGTGGTTCGCGGTGGCGCTGGCGACGGTGGGGCTTGGGGTGCTCTCGCTGCAGGGCGGGCTGTCCATCGGGGTCGGCGAGACGCTGACGTTGGTCGCCGCCGCCGTCTACGCGCTGCACATTCTCGGGCTCGGCCGGTGGTCGACACCGGCGCACGCGTCCGGTCTGGCCGCGGTGCAGATGGTGGCCATCGCGCTGGTATGCGTCGGGTCGGCGCTGCCGGGCGGGATCGTCCTCCCGTCCGGAGGCGGTCAGTGGGCGGCGGTGCTCTACATGGCCACGGCGGCCGGGGTCCTGGCGCTGTGGGTCCAAACCTGGGCGCAGGCCCGGATGAGCGCCACGCGCGCGGCGATCGTCATGACGCTGGAGCCGGTGTTCGCGGCGTTATTCGCCGTGGTGGCCGGGCAGGAGTCGCTGACGTGGCGGATGGTCCTCGGCGGGATCCTCGTCCTGGCGGCGATGTACCTCGTCGAGCTCCGTGCCGCCGTGCGACGACGCGCCGGGGAACCATCCTCGGAGACGCTCCATCACGAGGTCACCTGACGCGCGCGTCGCGGCGGCCACAAGGCGCGTCAGCGGCGTTGGTAGATGTCCCTGCGATGTCCAACCGCCACGACGAGGACCAGGAGAACGTCGTCGTGGACCTCGTAGACGATTCGGTAGTCGCCAGTGCGCACCCGCAGCGCCCCATCACCACCGACCAGCCTGGTTGCCCCGCTGGGTCGCGGTTGCTCGGCCAGCAGCTCGATGGCGCCCTGCACTCGTCGTCTCGCGGTGGCGTCGAGCTTGCGCAGCTGCCGCACCGCGGCGGGAGCGAGCTCGACCCGGTACGTCACGTCAGGCCGAGGTCGGCCTTGACCCGCTCCCACGGGATGGCGGTCTCACCGCCGGCCATCTCCTCTCGCGCCGCCCTCGCGGCCTGGAGATCCGCCAGATCCTCGGCGGCGTCCAGAAGCCGGCTCAGATCCTCGGCATCGATGACTGCCGCAACACGCTGTCCGCGACGGGTCAAATAGACCGGGTCATGCCGAACTCGAGCCGCATCGACCACGTCCGCCAGTCGGGCTCGGGCGTCGCTGACGGTGATCTCAGTCATGCCCGTCAGCATACTGCCGTAAGCGCACTAATGTACAAATCAGCACTTCGCGCCAAGCTGCACTGGAACCCACCGCCGAGGTCTGGATCATGACAACTGGCTCACGGGCAGCGACAACGTCGAGGCGCCTGCGGCCAGGGCGATGACGTGTCGCGAGACGGCGAGTTCGGTTCCTTCGGTCCGGCTGCCGGGGGTGCCGAGATTGCGGGCATACCGGGGGAAGGATCCGCCGCCGATGAGGAGACCGATGCGTGACCCGGCAGCGAAGCGGTGGGCGGCTGGGTCCATGGCGAGCCAGATGCGGCCGTCTACGCCAGCGTGTGGTGCGCCTCGGAAGGTCTCGGTGACGTTCCGAGACCGGCCGTCCGGTCGAACCTCGCTGATGCGCACCCAGAGGTCGAAGTGCGGGTTGTCGCAGCGGTGAGTCAGCGTCACCTCGGGGACGCCGATCATCTCGAGTGGCTCACGCAGGGGCGTACTGACCAGGGCGACGGTGTCGGGTCGCCGCGCGAGGTCGGAGTCAAGCTGGTATCCGGCGCGGACCGACACCATCCGTCCCCCGATCGTGGGTGTCGGGTCGCTGGGGTCGTAGGTGAAGACGACTGGTGGGGCGGTCGGAGTAGGGGCTGTCGGGGTGAGGGACCCTCCCGGAGCCAGATAGAGGATCTGGTCCTGGGTCTGCGGGGGCCAGTCCGGTGCTGACCGCCAGCCGCCTCCCCCTGTGATGTAGTACGCGACCGGGTCGTCGGCGGGACGCTCGACGTATCCGGCGGCCTGACCATCGACCCAGTGGACAAGCTCGCTGAAGACTCGTCGTCCGCCTCGAGAGGCCATCTCGAAATGGGTCCAGGGTCCGACAGTGAGGGCCACGGGGGTGCCCCGGTCGCGGAGCCGCCGGTACTCGTCGAGCGTCTGGACGAGGAACACGTCCTGCCAGCCGGCGATAAGCCGCACCGGTGCTTGGAGATGGTCGACCGCTCTCGTGGCGTCCTGGGCCTGCCAGTAGGGATCGGCCGGGTCATCCCGGATCGCGATGTCCCGGTACCACGCCGATGCCGGCCCGACGAACCGTTCCGCGGCGTCGGCGACGGGTAGCGCCGCCAGCGCCGGCCCTTGGCGGTTCGTCCGCAGCAGTTCCCCCAGCGTGCCGATGCGGCCTCGCTGCTGCTGGCCGGCCATGCCGCTGGCCACCGTGTAGTTGTTCTGGAGGGCGAAGGCGCCGTCGCCGTGGGTGACGGCGAAGGGGTCGTGAAAACTGGCGACCGCGGCGACCGCGACGAGCTCCTCGGGTGGGTCCATGAGCATCGCCCACATCGAGTAGCTGAGCGCGGAGCCGCCGACGGCCGCCAACCGCCCGTCATACCAAGCCTGCTTGCGCAGCCAGACGAGCGTGTCGGCGCCGTCATCGATCTCCGCCACCCCGGGGATGTAGTCGCCGTCGGAACCGAAGGTGCCGCGGCAGCTCTGAAGTACGACGTGGTAGCCCCGCGACGCGAAGAGCCCACCGAGCATCTCCGACATGACCCCGACCCGCTGGTACGGGCTGCGCATCACCACGGTGCCCAACGCCCGCCCTTGCGGAGCGAAGTGCTCGGTCAGCAACCGTGCACCGTCACGGGCCACCACCGGGATCGACGACTCCACCGCATACTCACCCCGCCGAGGCGGCAGTCGGAAGCCTCGGGTCGTCGCCGCGTCGACGACACGCTGCCGACGCGTCATCGGCCTTGCGATTCCACCGGCGTCTGACGAAGCCGTCGTGTTCATGGCGTACCTCGCAACGATGCCGACCGTGTCCGCTGGTTCTTGAGGCCCTGCGGATCGCCCCTGATGAGGTTGAGGCCGAGGACGACGCACATCGTGCTGAACGGGACAGCGAACAGGACCAGGGCCGTCTGCTCGTTCTCCAGCAGCAAGAGCGACGCCGAGGCGACCATCCCGACCGCGAGCCAGGTCGGGATCAGTCGCGCCAGAAGGACCAGCACCGCGACCAGGATGCCGGTCGTGACGACGAGAACGAGGCCGGGCAGAACGAGCAGCGGCATCCCTGAGAAGTCATCGTCGACTGCGGCCATCAGCGCGGCGGCGGCCCCCAAGCCCAAGGCGCCGGCCGCAGTCACGATGGCCGCGACGCCGACCTCGCCCAGGGGTCGACGTCGGCGCGCCAGGACGACCAGTGACACCGTGGCTGTGGTGAGCAGCACAGCGCTGATGATGGCCAACGGCCCCTCACCTGCCGCCGTGCCTCGCAAGTCGCGGGCGCAGCCCGAACCGACGCAACCCTCCGGCAGCGACGCGTGCAGCAACGTCTGCGCGATCAAAGCTGTACCGCCGACGACGCAACTCCATCCGCTGAGCCGGAACAACGATTCGCTCTTCATCACGCCTCCCCTTCATGCCTAAGACGGTGGTAGGTCCACGTCCATTACACCCACGTCCGGACTGAGGCAATTGCGTTCGGCTTCGACGTATCCAGCGGCGATTCACCGGTCTCTGGTGAGCGACGCGCTCTCCGTCGACGAGGAGACCGGTGAAGCTGACATATCGACCACGCGCCCGAAGCACGGTCGCCGGACTCGGCGCCCTGCTCTGGGGCTTCTTCTTCTACGGTTTGATCGACCTGCTGGTCCGTTTCGTGCCCTTCGACGACTTCTACGAGACCTACCTACTCGAGACCGGATGGGGAGTCCTGTACTTCATCCTGGTGACGGTCCCGCTGCTCAGCGTGATGTTCGTGCCCGCGCTCACCTCGCCGGTCACTCAGGTCGCCCTGGCTGGATGCGCCGTCGCGGTTGCCGCTGTGCTGACGCAGACAAGCATGCAGCTCCTTCCGGCGGGTGCACTCCTCCTGATCGCCGGCATCTTGTACGTGCTCGGTCCTCACCGAACCGACGCACGCCCCGTGGCAGCGAGCAATACCGTCTGCTGGGCGGCGCGCATCGACACTCCCACCCTGCTTCTCACCCTGGCCGCGGCTCCCCCACTCCTGTGGTTCGCTGCCGAGATGGTCAGGAGCGCCCGGGCCGGCCTGTACCCCAACGACGACATCACCGCAGGCTTCAACCACTGGCCGATGCAAGCAGCACTTCCGCTGGCCATCCTGGCTGCCGCAGGTCTGGCTGCCCTCCGTCAGGTGGGTTGGCAGGTGTCGGCATGGACGGTCACCGTGGGGACGGCGTGGATGGGGGTCTTCTCCGTCGCCTACCCGCACCACGCCGGCAGCTTCGGACGGATCGGCGGAGGGGCAGCGATCGTGTGGTCGATCCTCCTCGCCGCCGCGACGCTTCGCTCGGCGCCCCGCACGCAGCCCAGCAGCGCGTGACCGGGGTGGCGCCGATACGGAGCCCCTGGGAGCGATCCGTCAAACAGGCATCGCATCCGGCACATCGGCCTACAGCCTGTTCGACAGACCCTTCCCGTCGCGGGCGTGCTCCCCGGCTTACTGAGGGGCGCGTCCCCCGCCCTCTCCACCCGTCAGGGTCTCCTCGGACCCGACCTCGCCCAGGTCGTCGTCCTCATCGGCCAGGAGGGGGAAGTCCTCGCCGCGGTCGGCAGCGAGGTCGGCGCCCAGGCCAGCGCCGACGCCTGCTCCCGTGCCGACGCCGATGCCGGAACCCATGTCGGAACCCATGTCGGAACCCGGGTATGCGCCGGTGCCGGCCGCCGCGGAAGCGCCTCCGACATCAGTCGTGCCGAACCGTGCCGGCGAGGTGACGTCCGACGTACCCGTCACCGAGGTCACGGTGACGTCCGAGTCGCGGCCGACCACGGGCGAAGTCAACTCGACGGCTTCTTCGGTGTCCTTGTCGGCGGAACCGCTCTTCGACCCCACGACCGCTGCAGCCGCGGCGGCAGCGGCCACGCCTACGCCCGCCGCGACCGCTTTGCCGGAGATGCCCGCCTTGCCGCTGTCGCCCTGGGACTCGGCAGCGTGTTGGACGCCCGGAGTCCCGACGTGGCCCTCGGCCTCGACCGTGCCGCGCCAGGCGCCGCTGGCGTAGCCCTCTGACTCAATGAAGCTCTTGAACTTTTCAAGGTCCGACTCCGCTTGACGCTCAACGATGTTCAGCGCATCACCG
>DATLQE010000383.1:0-8390 GCA_035535335.1 Lapillicoccus sp.
CGAGGGCGACGTTGTTGAGGTTGAACGACTCCTCCATGGGCGTGAGCCGGTAGAGCTGCTCGAGGACGGCGTCGGGGTTGAACCCGTTCTTGACCTCGATGACCAGCTGCATCCCGTGGGCGCGGTCGGTGAGGTCCTTGATCTTCTAGATGACCTTCTCGGGGCCGATGAGGTAGGGCAGCTCGGTGACGACGATGCCCTTGCGGCGCGGGTTCACGTTGTCGATGCGGGCGGTCGCCCGGGTACGGAACGCGCCGCGGCCGGTGAGGTAGGCGTCGCGGATGCCGTCCAGCCCGATGATCCGTCCGCCGCCGGGCAGGTCCGGGCCGGGGACGAACTTCATGAGGTCGTCCAGGGAGCAGGTGGGATTGGCGATGAGATGGCGGGCGGCGCCGATGACTTCGACGAGGTTGTGCGGCGCCATGTTCGTGGCCATGCCGACGGCGATACCGCTGGCACCGTTGACGAGCAGGTTCGGGAACGCCGCGGGCAGGACCTCGGGCTGGGTGGCCGTGTCGTCGTAGTTCGGGATGAAGTCGACGGTGTCCTCGTCGAGGCTCTGGACCATGAGCAGTGCGGCCGGGGCCATCCGGGCCTCGGTGTAGCGGGCGGCGGCCGGGCCGTCGTCGAGGCTGCCGAAGTTGCCGTGGCCGTCCACGAGCGGAAGTCTCATGGTGAACGGCTGGGCCATCCGCACCAGCGCGTCGTAGATGGCCTGGTCGCCGTGCGGGTGATAGCGGCCCATGACCTCGCCGACAACCCGCTGGCACTTGACGTGGGCGCGGTCGGGACGGAGGCCCAGCTCGCTCATGCCGAAGAGGATCCGCCGCTGGACCGGCTTGAGGCCGTCGCGGGCGTCCGGGAGTGCGCGGGAGTAGATGACGGAGTACGAGTACTCGAGGAAGGCGTTGCGCATCTCCTCCTCGACGTCGATGTCGATGATGCGCTCCTCCACCGGTTCGTCCGGTGGCGCGGTCCTACGCGTGCTGCGCGGCATACCTGGTCAGGCTCCTTGCTGGGACGGGGCTTCGCCCATCTTGGCTCACCCCGGGTTCGCGACCCGGGGCGACCCACCGGTATGCGTGCCGCCGCCCCGCGTGCCGCCCTCGCGTCAACTCCCACATGTCTGACTTGTTGTCGCCGATCGCGAGATTCTGCTGCAACAAGTCAGACATCTCGGAGTTGTTGCCGGGGTCTCGGGCGAGATCTCGGTCCCGTCAGCGGTGGGTGCCGAACTGGCTCCAGTGGACGACCTCGTCCCGGCCACGCTTGCCGCGCTTCAGCGACGGGCTCTTCGGCCCGGGAACCTCGTAACCGAGCGCGACGACCCCGATGATCGTCCGCTCACGCGGTATCCCGAACTCCTCGTGCACGTCGTCGTGGCACTCCGGCGCCACCCCGAAGAACAGGGCGCCGAGCCCCTGGTCGGTGGCCGTCAGCAGCATGAGCAACGCCGCCATCCCGGTGTCGATATCCCAGTACGGCACCGGCCAACGCGACTCGCTCCGGTCGGTCCACCCCTTGTCCGGCGCGGCGTAACGGTCCAGGTAGGCCTCCTTGTCAGAACAGCAGACCACCAGCGCCGGAGCGGTTTGCACGCCCCGCAACCACCGGGTCTCCTCGTCCTCCTCCTTGGCCGCGGCCCAGAACCGATCCCGGTCCTCGTCCGAAGTGAGCACCACGAAGTCCCATCCCTGACTGAACCCCGCACTCGGCGCGCGGCAGGCGTTGTCGAGAACCGCTTCCAGCGCGTCGTCGGGCACGGGACGGTCCGCTGCGTACCGGCGGACCATGTGGCGGCGGCGGACGACGGCGGAGAACTCCATGCGGCGATGCTGCCAGCCGGTCGCCCGGATGGAACCATGGGGCCATGCCCCGAGACCGCAACGCCGGAGCGGCCGCGACCGGCAGCCGGCGCGTCGATCCCTCGGAGTGGGAGGCCGACGTCGTGCTGCGGGACGGGTCGGTCGCCCACATCCGTCCCATCCGGCCCGACGACGCCGACCGGGTGCGGGCCTTCCACTCGGGGCAGTCCGAGGAGTCCATCTACTTGCGGTTCTTCGCCCCGATCCGCGAGCTGAGCGACCGCGACGTCCACCGGTTCACCCACGTCGACAACGTCGACCGGGTGGCCCTGGTCGTGACGGTTCGCGGCGCGATCATCGGCATCGGCCGCTGGGACCGCATCGACGGCGGACCCTCCGCCGAGGTCGCCTTCAACATCTCCGACAGCTACCAGGGCAAGGGGATCGGCTCCGTCCTGCTCGAGCACCTTGCCGCGATCAGCCAGGAGCTCGGCGTCGAACGGTTCACCGCCGAGGTCCTCCCGCAGAACCGTCGCATGCTCAACGTCTTCAAGGAGGCGGGGTACGCGGTTCACCACCGCTTCGAGGACGGCGTGGTGATGGTCAACTTCGACATCCGGCCGACCGAGCAGTCGACCGCCGTCCGACTCGCCCGGGAGCACCGGGCCGAGGCGGTCAGCATGCACGGCCTGCTGCGCCCCGCCTCGATCGCGGTCGTCGGCGCCAGTCGGCGGCCGGCGTCGATCGGGCACCGGTTCCTCGCCAACCTCCTCGGCGGCGGGTATGCCGGTCCCGTCTACGCCGTCAACAACGAGGCGCTCGAGGTGCTTGGTCTGCCGGCGTATGCGCGCGTCGGCGAGATCCCCGACCCGGTCGACCTGGCCGTGGTCGCGGTCCCGGCGGACAGTGTGCTCGGCATCGTCGACGAGTGCGCGGCCAAGGGCGTCCGGTACCTCCTCGTCGCGTCCGGAGGGTTCGCGGAGAGCGGGGACGACGGCACGGAGCGCCAGGAGCAGCTGCGCCGGCGGGCCCGTCAGAACGGGATGCGCGTGGTCGGCCCGAACTCGTTCGGCCTGATCAACACCGACCCGGAGGTCCGTCTCAATGCCTCACTGGCGCCGCGGATGCCGCGAGCCGGCGGTCTCGGCCTCTTCTCGCAGAGTGGCGCGTTGGGGATCGCCGTGCTCGACCTGGCCGACCGCCGAGGCCTCGGGGTGTCGGGCTTCGCCTCCGCCGGCAACCGGGCCGACGTCTCGGGCAACGACCTCCTGCAGTACTGGATCGACGACGACAACACCGCCGCCGTCGGGCTCTACCTGGAATCCATCGGCAACCCGCGCAAGTTCTCGCGCATCGCGCGCGCTCTGTCCCAGCGCAAGCCGGTCATCGCCGTCTCATCGGGCGTTTCGGCCTACGGTGCCCCTCCCGGGCACCGGATCCGCACCACGCGGATGCCGGCCGGGGCGTTCCGCGCCATGCTGCGGCAGGCGGGCGTCATCCGGGTCGAGAACGTGCACCAGCTCTTCGACGTCGCCCAGCTGCTCATCCACCAGCCGTTGCCCGCCGGCCAGCGGGTCGCCGTCGTCGGCAACTCCGACGCGCTGGGCGCCTTGACCGCCCAGGCCGCCCTGAGCTGGGATCTGGAGATCGCGCACGGTCCGGTCTCGCTCCCGGCCGACGCCACGGCCGACCGGTTCTCCGAGGCCCTGCGGGCGGCCTTCGCGGATCCCGAGGTCGACAGCGTCCTCACGTGCTTCATCCCGCCGCTCGAGACTGTGGACGAAGAGGTCGTCGCCGCGGTTCGGGACGCCTCGCGGTCCAGCGACAAGACCTGCGTGGCGACGTTCCTCGGGATGTCCGGCGTGCACGAGGGCCTGGAGACCGACACCATCGGTGACGCCTACCGGCGGATCGTCCCCGTCTACGCCATGCCGGAGGACGCGGTGCGCGCCCTGGCGGCGGCGACCCGGTACAGCGAGTGGCGGGCCCGGGACCGGGGTGACCCGGTCGACCCGGTCGACATCGACCGCGCCGCCGGAGCGAAGCTCGTCGAGGAGGTCCTCGCCGACGCTCCCGACGGACGGTCCTTGAGCGGCGCGGAGACGAGCCGGCTGCTCGCCGCATACGGGATCCGTGTCTGGGAGTCGCGGCTCGTCGACTCGGCCGACGAGGCGGTGGCGGCGGCCGACGCGCTCGGGTACCCGGTGATCCTCAAGACCACCTCTCCGGTGCTCCGCCACCAACCCGGCGTCAGCGGGGTGCGTGCGGATCTGGCCGGCCCGGAGGCCGTCCGTACAGCCTTGCAGTCGATTCGCGCGCGGCTCGGCGCGATCGCGCAGGGATCCTTCCTCGTCCAGAGGATGGCACCGCCCGGCGTCAGCTGCGTCCTGGCCAGCGTCGAGGACCCGCTGTTCGGGCCGGTCGTCAGCTTCTCGCTGGCCGGCCCGCCGACCGAGCTGCTGGGAGACATCGCCCACCGCATCCCGCCGCTCACCGACGTCGACGTCCAGGACCTTCTCAACGGGGTCCGGGCCGCGCCGATGCTCAACGGGCACCGCGGCGCCATGCCCGTCCACCGGGCGGCGCTGGCCGACGTCGTGGGCCGGCTCTCGTGCTTGGCCGACGACCTGCCTGACGTCGACAGCGTCCAGCTCAACCCGGTCAACGCCTGGACCGGCGGTGTGGATGTCCTGGACGCGGAGATCTCCGTCCATCCCGCCTTGATCCGCAAGGACTCCGACAAGCGCATCATGACCTGACGCTCGCGGTCGGTCAGGACGCGGGGGACTCGTCGGTATGCGGTTGCCGCACGTCGGTCTCCTGTCCCGGGAGGCTCTGGGGCTTCCCGGTCCGCCGTTCCAGCTCCAGCCGGAGCAACGCGACCTCCTCGGCCACCGTGCGCGCGGACTCCTCGAGGGTCGAGATCTCGATGCTCAGCTGGATGCAGACGACCAGGAGGACGAGGAACGCCAGGATGAACACGAGGTTGATCGGGGTGGTGACGCCGGCGAGCGCCGTGAGCCATCCCGTGATCGCCGGGATGAAGGTGAGCACGACCACGCCCACGATCACGGCGAACCACAGAACGCTGTACTTCTCCCGCAGCCGCTGCGTGCGCAGCAGCCAGAACAGGGCCAGCAGCAGCAGCGCCGAGACCACCAGGGCGAACGGGTAGCCGCTCTGCGCCAGGAGGTTCATGCGCCCAGCTCCTCGTACCGGCGGTACGGCTCACCTCTCAGCTCGGGCCGCGGCCGGGTGAGAGCCAGCCCGAGGGCCAGGACAGCCCGTCCCAGAAAGGCAGCCGAGCGAGCCGGTCCGTGCGACGGCTGCCCGCCGGCCCGCGGCCGCATCACCACGCCGACCTCACGCAGGACCAGGTGCGACCGGGCCGCGACGACGAGGGACTCGACGGTGTCGCCGAGGTACTCGGCGGGGTAGGACCGGGCGAAGAGCTCGATCGCCCTCGGGCCGCAGGCCTTGAACCCGGAGGTCGTGTCGGTGAGCCGAGTGCGCGCGATCCGCGAGATCGTCCCGGACAGCAGACTCATCGCCCAGCGCCGGGGCCCGCGGGCGACGAAGGCACCGTCGCCGGCGACCCGGGCTCCGATGACGATGTCGGCGCCCTCGGCCAGGGCGCCGAGGAGAGCCGGGATGTCGGCCGGGTTGTGCTGCCCGTCCGCGTCGACCTGGACCGTGATCGCATACCCGAGCCGTTGCGCATACCGGTAACCGGTCCGCATCGCCGCGCCGACGCCGAGGTTCACCGGGAGGTGCGCGACGAGCGCCCCCGACGCCTCGGCGACGCGGCCGGTCGCGTCGTCCGAGCCGTCGTCGACCACGAGGATGTCCGCGATTGCGTTGCCGCCGACGAGTGCGGCTCGAGTCTCGTCGACGACCGCGGCGATGGTCGCCTCCTCGTTCCAGGCCGGGATGATGACGAGGACCCGCCGCGGTTCGGGGCGCGGTGACGAGGTCACACCGTCGAGGCTATCCCGTGGGGCCCGCGCCGGTCGGTGAGGCTGCCGGCCGGTCCGGCGGGTTCGAGGTGCAAGGATGGCGACATGGCTCCATCACGCGACATGCGGTCTGCGCCGGCCCTCCCGGCCGACCTCACGGCCGCGATCGAGCGGGCGGGCTACTACCCGGCCCTCGTCGCGGACGTCGTCGATTCCGCCCTCGGCCGCGACACGGTCGTGGCGCACCTCGTCCACCAGGAGACGACCTTCGACCAGGACGCGGTGCGCCGACACATCACGGTGCTCGCCATGACGCCCACCCGGCTGGTCATCGCCCACGCCGACGACCACGAGGGCGTACCCGGCGGCGGCGAGGCCGACGCCGGCCTGCCGGTGGCCACGGCGACCAGCGAAACCGTCCCGCTCACGTCGGTCCGGGGCGTCATGCTCACCCACGTCGTCACCTCACCCGACGCCTACGTCCCCGGTTCGCTCGGCCGCGAGATCACCCTCACCATCGGCTGGGGCGCCGTGGCTCGCATCGACATCGTGCCGGCCACGTGCGGTGACCCCGAGTGCGACGCCGACCACGGGTTCGAGGGCACCGTCGCCTCCGACGACATCTCGCTGCGGATCAGCGCCGACGCCGACGGCGATCGCGCGCTCACCGGCGCGCTCGGCTTCGCCCGGACGCTGTCCGGCGCCATCGGCGGACCCGTCCGGTCCTGACGGGTGGTCGACGGGTCCCGGCGGAAGCTTCCGGCCGCCCCGGACTACGCGACCGGCACGCTGGCCTCGGTGCTGCCCGCCGTGGCGCGAAGCCTGGGCTCGACCCGGTATGCGTCGGCACCGGATCTGGGTCTGGGTGCCTCCCGGAGTGCGGTCGTCGTCCTCGTCGACGGTCTGGGCTACGAGCAGCTGGTGCGGCGGTCGGGCCACGCGCCGTTCCTGCGCGAGCATCTGGCGTCGGCGGGCCGGCTGGACTCGGGGTTCCCGTCGACGACCGCCACCGCGATGGGGTCGTTCGGAACCGGTGCTCCGCCGGGCGGCCACGGGCTGGTCGGGTACGAGGTGCTCGACCCGGCACAGGACCGGGTGTTCAACGAGCTGTCGTGGGAGAACGGGCCGGACCCGTTCGCGTGGCAACCGACGCCGACGGTCTTCCAGGAGGTGGCGGCGGAGGGCTTCGATGTGATCCGGATCGGGCCGGGCTTCTTCGACGGCTCCGGGCTGACCAACGCCGCCTTGCGCGGAGGTCGGTTCCGGGCGGCGTCCACGCTGGCCGACCGGGTCTTCGCGGCCGTCGAGGCGGTCACCTCGGCGCCGCGGGCGCTGGTCTACCTCTACTGGGGTGAGGTCGACAAGGTCGGACACGTCAACGGCCCGGCGTCCTGGGAGTGGGTCGACGAGCTGGAGTCGGTCGACCGGCACCTGGCGCGGCTGGCGGCGGCAGTACCGGCGGGAACCGCCGTCCACGTGACCGCCGACCACGGCATGGTCGACGTGCCCTTCGCCCATCGGGTCGACCTGGCCGCCGAGCCCGAGCTGTGGCGAGGCATCCGCCACATTGCCTGGGAACCGCGGGCTACCCAGCTACACGTGGAGCCCGGGGCGAGGGCGTCGGTCGCCGAACGGTGGCGGAACCGGCTGGGGGAGACCGCCCACGTGGCGACACGGGACGAGCTGGTGGCCGGTGGCTGGTTCGGGGCGGTCCGGCCCGAGGTGCTCCCGCGGATCGGGGACGTCCTCGTGCTCATGCTCGACGACGGTGCCGTCGTCGACTCGGAGCGGATGCGACCGGAGCTGGTGCGGTTGCGGGGGTTCCACGGTTCCG
The DNA here is from genome assembly GCA_035535335.1 of Lapillicoccus sp. Taxonomy (GTDB): domain Bacteria; phylum Actinomycetota; class Actinomycetes; order Actinomycetales; family Dermatophilaceae; genus Lapillicoccus. The sequence continues at coordinate 7,596 of DATLQE010000383.1, forward strand.
TGACCGATGAGGAGCGGCGGGTTCCGCTGATCACGGTGCCGGCGCGCACCGCCTAGTCACCCCACGAGGTTCTCCGCTTCGCTCCGATACCTCGCGGGGACCCCGACTAAGGTGACCGGCCGTGGCTGAGCTCGTCTTCTTCAACGGCACGATGGACTGCGGAAAGTCCACGTTGGCGTTGCAGATGCACCACAACCACGCGGCGCGCGGCCGGGCCGGGCTCATCTTCACGAAGCTGGACCGGGCCGGGACGGCGGTGCTGTCCTCGCGGCTGGGCCTGTCGACGCCAGCGCGCGAGGTCACCGACCATTTGGACCTCTGGGAGGAGGTCGTGGGCCTCGCCACGGCAGGGAGCCGCATCGACTACCTCATCTGCGACGAGGCCCAGTTCTACACGCTGGCGCAGGTCGAGCAGCTGGCCCGGCTGGTCGACGAGATGGATGTGGACGTCTTCGCCTTTGGGATCACCGCCGACTTCCGGGCGACGCTGTTCCCTGGTTCTCAGCGGCTCATCGAGCTGGCGGACCGAGTGGAGCAGCTCCAGGTCGAGGCGCTGTGCTGGTGCGGCCGGCGAGCCACCCACAACGCGCGGGTCGTCGACGGTGTCATGATCGTCGAGGGCGAGCAGGTCGTCGTCGGTGACACCTCACCGGCGGCCTCGGGCGTGGTCGAGTACGAGGTGCTGTGCCGTCGGCACCACCTGCGCCGGATGACGTCGCACGCGGCCCGGGCGGCCGCCCTGTCACCGGACGTGCTGCCCTTCGACCTCGACGTATGCCCGCTGCCCCCGCCGCC
>DATLQE010000384.1:0-3574 GCA_035535335.1 Lapillicoccus sp.
GTCGACGACGAACCGCTCGCCGCGGCGTCCGTGGCCCAGGTCCATACCGCCACGCTCCACGACGGAACGCCGGTCGTCCTCAAGGTGCAGCGCCCCGAAGCCCGGGCGCAGGTCACGGCGGACCTCGACATCGTGCTGCGGCTGGCGGCCTGGCTGCAGCGCTCGACCGCATGGGGTCGCCGGCTCGGGATCCGGTCGCTCGCGGTGGGATTCGCCGCCAGCCTGGACGAAGAGCTGGACTACACCGTCGAGCTGGCCAACCACGCGGCCGTCGCCGCCGACCTCGACCCGCGCGACGGGGTGGTGGTTCCCCACGCGTACCGCGAGCTGAGCACGCCCCGGCTGATCGTCATGGAGCGCATGTCCGGCACCCCCGTGTCCCGCGCCACGCCCCTCCTCGGGTCGCTGGACCCGGGCCTGCGCAGCGACATGGCGCACCGGCTGCTCCGGACCGTGCTCCGGCAGGTGATGGTGACCGGGGTGTTCCACGCTGACCTCCACCAGGGCAACGTCCTCGTCGACGAGTCGGGTCGGCTGGCCCTCCTCGACCTCGGCGCAGTGGGTCGGCTCGACTCCGGCTCGCGCAACGCCCTCGCCCTTCTGCTGCACGGCGTGGAGCGGCGCGACTCGGTCGCGGCGACGGAGGCCATGCTCGACCTCCTCGACCGGCCGGAGGACCTCGACGACCGGGCGTTCGAACGAGAGCTCGGGCAGCTGCTGCAGCGGTTCGCCGGATCCGCCTCCGGCGGGTCGTCGGGCATGTTCTCGGCCCTCTTCACCCTCGTCATCCGGCACCACTTCGCGGTGCCGCCGCAAGTCGCCGCGGCGCTGCGGGCACTGGGCGCCCTGGAGGGGACGCTGTGGTCGCTCAGCCCCGAGGTCGACCTCGTGGCGGCAGCCCGGCAGGAGGGCCGCGCGGTTCTCGCCGGCCGGTTCGGTCCGCAGGAGGTGCGCGCCGCGCTGGAGGACCAGCTCGTCACCCTGCTCCCCCTTCTTCACCGGCTCCCCCGTCGACTCGGCGCCATCACCGAGGGATTCGAACGCGGCCGATCCATCATCAGCGTCCGCATCCTGGCCGACGAGCGCGACCGCGGCTTCGTCACCGGGGTGGTTCAGCAGCTGACGATGACGCTCCTCGCCGCAGCGTGCGCGCTCGGCGGGATCGTGCTGCTCACTGCGGACACCGGACCCTTCATGCTGCCGACGGTGCGGTTGTATGCGTTCCTCGGGGCCACGCTGTTCTTCTTCGGGTTCGTGCTCGCCGCCCGTGCCCTGGTCCTGGTGTTCCGGAGGTCGGCGCCGACGTAGGCAAAGATCCTGTGCCGGTCGTGTCCGGTTCAGAAGGACGGCTCCGACAAGGGGGTGAAGGTCACACCAAACCCGAGCTCTGAGGAGGAGCGATGACCACCTTCACCGCAACACCCGCAGGAACCTCCGACCGGCGCTCTCGGCGCGCTCGTTCGGCCAGCATCGGCCTGTGGACCGTCCGCATCCTGCTCTCGGCCCAGTTCGCGATCGGCGGCCTGCTGAAGCTCACCGCAGAGGCGTCGATGGTGACGATGTTCGACGACATCGGAGCCGGGCAGGGCCTCCGTCTGTTCGTCGGCGTCTGCGAGCTGGCCGGCGCGATCGGGCTGCTCGTCCCGCGACTGGCCCGGTTGGCCGCAGCAGCCCTCGCCTTGCTCATGATCGGCGCAGCGGCCACCAACGTCCTGGCCCTGCACATCAGCCCGGCCCTGCCGATGGTCCTCGGCGCCCTGGCCGCGCTCGTGGCGGTTGCCATCACTCGAAAGGAGAACGCACGATGAGCACCAACGACGAGACGGCCGACGCCCGCCGGACGGCGCTGCACAGGCTGGACCGCCTGGTCGGCACGTGGTCGGTCGACGGCCCGGACACGCACGGGACCGTCCGCTACGAATGGTTCGAGGCCGACGCCTTCCTCGTCCAGCACATCGACCTCGTCGGCGGCGACGGCGAGACCACTCGGGGCGTCGAGTACATCGGCTGGGACCCCAAGTCCCAGACCCTCCGCTCGCACTTCTTCGGGAACTCCGGCGAGATCCTCGAGTACACCCACGACCTCACCGGCGATACGTTGACCATCTGGTTCGGCGGCACCGACTCTCCGGCCAAGTTCGTCGGCCGGTTCGACGCGACGGGTAACCGCAACACCGGCGCGTGGGAGTGGCCGGGCGGGGGGTACGAGTCGACCATGACCCGAATCGAGAGCACGGGCGAGGAGGTCGAGTCGTGAAGTACATGATCATGACCTTCGGCGACGAGACGGCCTGGGACGCCCTCGGGCTGGGCGGATCGCAGGCCACCTGGTCGGACGAGGAGGTGGCCGAGCACTTTCAGGCCATGGGCGCCTTCTACGCCGACCTGGCCGCCTCCGGCGAGATGGTGACCGGGTTCGGGTTGGCGGACCCGTCGCATACCGTCACGGTCGAGATGCGCGACGGCCGGCCGGTCGCCTCCGACGGGCCGTACGCGGAGGCCAAGGAGGTGCTCGCCGGGTTCGGCATCATCGACGTCGCCTCGCACGACCGGGCGGTCGAGCTCGCGGGCCGGTTCGCGGCACTCGTCCAGACGCGGGTGGAGCTGCGCCCGGTGATGGACGGGGCGGGCCAGGACCTGTAGCTCGCGGCCATGGACCTCAGCCCGGACATCGAGGGTCTGCTGCGCCAGCTGGCGCCGCAGACCCTCGCCGCGTTGACCCGTCGCTACGGACACTTCGACCTGGCGGAGGACGCCGTGCAGGAAGCGCTGCTCGCGGCGGCCGAGTCGTGGCCGTCGGCGATGCCGGACAACCCTGCCGGCTGGTTCACGACGGTCGCCCGTCGTCGCCTGACCGACCTGTTGCGCAGCGAGCAGGCCCGGCGACGGCGGGAGCAGAGCGAGGCTATCCGCACGGTGCCGCTGGCCTCGGATGCCCCCGACGAGGTGTGGCCGTCCGGCGAACAGGACGACTCCCTGGTCCTGCTCTTTCTCTGCGGCCATCCGTCGCTCACACCACCGGCCCAGGTGGCGCTCACCCTGCGTGCCGTCGGAGGGCTGAGCACGGCGGAGATCGCCCGCGGGCTGCTGTTGCCGGAGGCGACGATCACCCGGCGGATCACCCGGGCCAAGCAGACCATCCTGGATTCGGGGGGACGCTTCGCCCTGCCGGACCCGGCCGAGTGGACGCGGCGGCTGGACGTGGTGCTGCACGTCATCTACCTGATCTTCACCGAGGGCCACACCGCCAGCGCCGGCGACGAGCTGGTGCGCAGCGACCTGTGTGACGAGGCGATCCGGCTCGGCCGGCTGACGCGGCGGTTGCTGCCCGAGGAACCCGAGGTCACCGGGCTGCTGGCCCAGATGGTGCTCACCGACGCCCGCCGCGCGGCGCGCACCGGTCCGGACGGCCAGCTGGTCCCTCTTGGCGACCAGGACCGGGGCCGCTGGGACCGCGCGGCGATCGCGGAGGGCATCGCCCTCGTCACCGAGGCGTTGAGCCAGCACCGGCCCGGGCCTTACCAACTACAGGCGGCGATCAACGCGGTGCACGCCGAGGCGGCCACGTACGAGG
>DATLQE010000385.1:0-7940 GCA_035535335.1 Lapillicoccus sp.
GTGGACCGTTTGGACAGGCCGTCGACGAAGCGGCCGACCTCCCAGCCCCACCGCTGCAGGTAGACCCGGAGGACCGGGCCGCGGTCCGCGACGGGGACCTCCATCAGGCGGACCTGCTCGATGCGCCGACCGACCCGCAGCTGGGCCTCTCCGGCGGCGCGGACGTTGCGCACCCACTGGGTGTTGCCGCGCGGAGCCACGAGGTAGCGCTCCCCGTCGAGGGTGAGGAGGTTGACGGGCACCGACTGCGGCGTGCCGGTGCGCCGGCCACGGACTGTGAGCACCCGTGAGCCGAGCAGGCTCACACCGTGCTCGGTGAGCCAGCGGACCGCTTTCATGAAGAGGACGTCTCCGCGCGAGGTCGGGGCGACGTAACGGGTGGGGGACGCGGGCTGCTGGTTCATGAGGGGTCTCCTTTTAATTCGAGAGCGATGCTCTCGTTAAGTATGCGACGTCTCGTCGTTCGAGTCAAGAGCAGTGCTCTCGAATTCATGACAGACTTCGGCCATGAGTGAAGGAGTGCGCGCTCGCCGGCGGGACGACGTCGCCCGCCAGGTGCTCGAGATCGGTCGGCGGCACCTCGCGGAGTACGGCGCCGCCGCTCTCTCGCTGCGCGCGGTGACCCGTGATCTGGGAATGGTGTCGTCCGCCGTGTACCGGTACGTCGGGAGCCGCGACGAGTTGTTGACGCTGCTGGTCGTCGACGCATACACCGAGCTCGGCGACGCCGTCGACGCACGCCTGGCCGACTCGCCTCGGACGGCCTGGGATACGCGAATCCTGGCCGTAGGCAACGCTGTCCGGGACTGGGCCCTCGGCGAGCCGGCGCGCTACGCCTTGCTCTACGGAAGCCCCGTGCCGGGTTACGAGGCGCCTGGAGACCAGACGACGGAGCCGGGCACCCGGGTCATCCTGACCCTGCTGGGCCTCGTCGCCGAAGGCATCACCGCGGGCGACGTCACCGACGGCCCGGCCCTCGTGCCGGTCCCGCGGCCGCTGCGGGCGGACCTCGCCAGGGTGGCTGGGGACGTCGGCATGGAGGTCGATCCCGCGGTGATGGCCCGAGCGGTGCTCCTGTGGGCGACCCTCTTCGGCGCCGTGAGCCTGGAGGTGTTCGGGCAGTACGGCGAAGACACCTTCACGGAGCGGAGCCTGGTGTTCGAGCACCAGATCCGGCTGGCCTTGACGGTGGTGAGGGGCTAATCGGGGTCCCCGCGAAGTATCGGAGCGGAGCGGAGAACTTCGTGGGGTGACCTAGCCGATGGCCGAGCCGTCCACGCTGCCCAGGTCCATGTGGATGACCTCCCAGACGTGGCCATCCGGGTCGGCGAAGCTGTGGCCGTACATCGGGCCGTCCTCCATCTTGGGCAGCCACGCGGATCCCCCCGAGACGAGCGCGGTGCCCACTAGGCGGTCGACCTCCTCCGGCGACTCCGCGTTGAGGCAGGTGATCGCCGTGGGACCGTTTCGAGGGTCGCCCACGGCGCCGGTGACGAAATCGGCGAACCGGTCCCGCGCCACGAGCATGACGACGATCGTCTCGGAGACGACGATGGCGGCGGCCTGGTCGTCTGAGAACGCCTCGTTCACCGGGAAGCCCAGGGCGGTGTAGAAGTCCCGTGACGCCGGCAGGTCCGTGACCGGCAGGTTCACGAAGATCATCCGCCTCATGCACCGTGAGACTGTCACGACGTCGAGAATCTGTCGGTCGGGTGTCTGTGGGGGCGCGTAGGTTCGTCTCATGACTTCGGTGGCCAGCCAGACCCGTACTCCCGCGACGACCGAGCCCTCCGGCGACCACGTCGAGACCGATCGCGAGTTCATGGCCCTCGTCGAGCCGCTGCGCGGCGAGCTGATGGCCCACTGCTACCGGATGCTCGGCTCCGTGCACGACGCCGAAGACCTCGTGCAGGAGACCTACATCCGGGCCTGGCGGGCCTTCCACGGCTTCGAGGGACGCTCCTCGTTGCGGACCTGGATGTACCAGATCGCGACCAACACCTGCCTCACGGCGCTGCAGAGCCGGTCCCGCCGGCCCCTGCCCACCGGCCTCGGGGCCCCCGCCTCCGACCCTTCGGGTGCGCTGGAGTCACGGCCGGAGATCACCTGGCTCGAGCCGATGCCCGACCGGCTCGTCGCCGGCGCCGGCACCGCCCCCGAGGACCCCGAGGCCACCGCGGTCACCCACGACTCGATCCGGATCGCCTTCATCGCGGCGCTCCAGCACCTCACGCCGACCCAGCGTGCGGTTCTCATTCTCCGCGACGTCCTCAACTGGCGGGCCGCGGAGGTGGCCAGTGCGCTCGACACCACCGTAGCCGCGGTCAACAGCGCGCTCCAGCGGGCCCGCGCCCACGTGGAGAAGCTCGCCCCGGCCGACGAGGCGTCGTCCCACCTCGACGCCGACGACCCGGAGGTCAGGGCCAAGCTCGAGCGCTACGTGGCGGCGTTCGAGGCTTACGACATCGACACCATCGTCGAGATGCTGACGACGGACGCGATCTGGGACATGCCGCCGTACACCGGCTGGTACCAAGGCAACGAGACGATCGGCACCCTCATCGCCACGCAGTGCCCCGCCAAGAGAGCCGGCGACATGCGGCTGGTGGCCACCACGGCCAACGGGCAACCGGCATACGGGCTGTACATGAGGTCCGAGGGCGGCCGGATGCTGCCGTTCCAGCTCCAGCAGCTGACCGTCGGCCCGCACGGTGTCGAGCGGGTCACGGCCTATTTCGACCTGCGCCTGTTCGAGACGTTCGGGCTTCCGGCGGAGCTGCCCGCCGCCTGAGACGGTCAGCCGGGCCAGCGGCTCACGAAGAGGGTTGCGGCGGCGCCGGCCGCGGGGCGGGTGGCGACGTAGAGGCGGTCACCGACCAGGGCGGCGGCGACCGGAAGGCCGGCCGGTCCCGCCGACACCGCCCACGGCGTGGTGTCCGACCGGCTGAGGACGGCTGCGGTCGCCCCGTTGGGGCTCGCGATGACGGATGTGGAGCGGGCCATGACCGGCGCCGGCACGACGTCCTGGTCGCCGACCACGAGCGCGGGGATGCCCGGCTGCCGGGTCGCGCGGTCACCGTCCAGGGACCACACCGCGAGCCGGCCGTCGACCTGCCCCGCTACGACGCAGCCGGTACTGGAGGCACCGTCGCAGCGCGCCGAAACGCTCTCGCTGTGGGTCCCGGAGTCGGGCAGGTCGATCCGGTGCCAGCGGGTGTTGACCCCCGACGATCGCCACACCGCGGCGGTCTGCTTGACGCCGTCGTCCAGGTGCACTGCGGAGCCAGTCACGAGGATGCCGGCACCGTCCCTCGTCGCGCCGCGCGGCCCGACGAGCAGCGTGGACGTGCTCTCCAGGGCGGTCCCGGCCGGGTCCTGCCGCGTCCAGACCGGGTGCGCGAAGGTCCAGATCGCGGCGTCGAGACCGGCCTGGGCGCCGCCCCAGCTGCCGACCAGGGCGTCCCCGCCCGGCGTGATGACCGCGTCGACGAGCTCGCCTGCGCCCCATCCGCCGAACGTGTAGAAGTTCTGCGGCAGCTCCTGGACGCCGCCCAGAGTCCCGCTCCAGGTGGTCCAGCGGACGTTGCCGTGGGCACCTCCGTTCGCGCCGCCGATCGCGACGATCCGGGTGCCGTCGGTGGCGACGGAGTACCAGCGGGCGATGGGGGCATACGGGGACTTCGGCGTGAGCGGCACGGACTGGGAGATGTCCCCGGCGTCCAGGATGAGCATCACCGGCGAGGGCGTCTCGGCGGTGTCGCCCGCCTTGAGGCCGCCGACGAGCAGCCGGTCGCCCATCGTGGTGAGCGTCTTCGGCTCGACCCCGGCGGGCAACTGCACGGCGCTCCAGGCCAGGTGAGGACCGGGCGAGACCGACGCGGTGGTGGTCGTCGAACCACCCGTCGATGGGGTGCTCGTGCACGCTCCCAGCGCGGCCGTCACCACCACCGCGGTCGCGAGGAGCGCCGGCCACCGAGCGGCGGAGCGGGCCATCGGGCCAGTATCACTCGGCGATCTGGTGGAGAATTTACGTGTCGAGCCTTCACCTCGTGACCGGAGAGCGGGACGCTGGTCGGATGGTTGGACATTTCCGGCATTTCGCACGGGCCATGGGTGCGGTGGCCGCGCTCGCATTGGGGACGTTCTCGGCCACCGTGACCGCCACGGCGGTGGCCGCGCCCGCAGCCGGCGGGGGCGGTCCCGAGGCCCGGCAGCAGGCCTTCGCAGCCGCGGCGAGCGAGTCGGCGTGCCCGCCGCGCTGCTCGAGGCGGTGTCGTACGCCCAGACCCGGTGGGAGGGCCACGCGGGCGAGCACAACACCAGCGGCGGGTACGGCCCGATGAACCTCGTCGACGGCACCCTGTTCACGGACAGCCCCGCGCAGCAGCGCGATGGCGTCGGCGCCGCCCAGACCGTCCCGTCGTCGCTCGACACCCTCGGCCGCGCGGCCCAGCTGCTCGGGGTCGACCGCGCCGCGCTCCGCGACGACCCCGCGGTCAACATCCGCGGCGGCGCCGCGCTGCTGAAGGCCGGGCAGAGCTCGCTGAACCTGCCGGTCGGCACCGGCTCAGACGCCGGCCAGTGGTATGCATCGGTCGCGGCGGTCAGTGGCTCACCGGACGCCGCGAGCGCCGCCGACTTCGCCGAGGCGGCATACGCCGTCCTGGCGGCCGGGGCCGCGCGGACGACGAGCGACGGGCAGGCCTTGACGCTGACCGCGCAGCCGACATCGCCCCAGCGCGCGCAGCTCGACCGCCTCGGGCTGGCCAAGCCGAAGCCGAACCCGAACGTCGAGTGCCCGCGCAGCATCCGCTGCGAGTGGGTGCCCGCCCCCTACGTCCACTACGGCCCGACACCCGGCGCCTACGGCAACCACGACCTGGCGTCGCGCGACACCGCGGCCGGCCCCACGGTGCAGTACATCGTCGTCCACGACACCGAGGCGTCCTGGGACACCACCTTGAAGCTCGTGCAGGACCCGACCTACGTCAGCTGGCACTACTCGGTGCGGTCGTCGGACGGCCTCGTCGCGCAGCACGTCCGCACCAAGGACGTCGCGTGGCACGCCGGCAACTGGTACGTCAACATGCACTCCGTCGGCATCGAGCACGAAGCCTTCGCGGTCACCGGAGCGACGTGGTACTCCGAGCCGCTGTACCGGAACTCGGCCAAGCTGGTGAAGTACCTGGCCGACGCATACGCCATCCCACTCGACCGCGGCCACATCCTCGGCCACGACCAGGTGCCGGGCATCACGCCGGCGAACGTGGCCGGCATGCACTGGGACCCGGGCCGTACTGGGACTGGGAGCACTACTTCCAGCTCATGGGTGCTCCGCTGAGCGCGCACGGGGTCACGAACTCGGACGTCGTGCGGATCCTGCCCGGCTTCAGGAACAACGTGCAGCTGGTCACCGGCTGCACGGCACCGGCCGCGCCGTGTGAGCCGCAGGGAACGAACTTCGTCTACCTCCACACCGAGCCCAGCGAGATCGCGCCGCTGGTCACCGACGTCGGCCTGCGCTCCGACGGCAGCTCCTCGACCACCGACGTCGCCGACATCGGGGCGCGGGCCACGGCCGGAGTCGAGTATGCGCTGGCCGACCGCTCCGGCGACTGGACCGCGATCTGGTGGCTGGGTCGCAAGGCGTGGTTCGAGAACCCGCCGACGGCGCCCACGGCGATCCCGGTCAGTGGCTCGGTGGTCGTGCCCAAGGCCGGGCGTACGTCGGTCCCGGTCTACGGCCGGGCGTATCCCGAGGCCGCCGCGTATGCGGCCTACCCCGGGGTGCCGGTGCAGGCCGTCGTGCCCCTGCAGTACGCGATCCTCGCCGGACAGCGGTATGCGGTCCAGGACGCGACGATCGTCACCGACTACTACCGGGCGGTGACCTTCGACGGCACGCCGCCGTCGGACCACGTCGACATCCGCGGCGCGGACACCTATTACCAGGTGTCACTCGGGCACCGGACGGCGTTCGTGCGCGCCGCGGACGTCGATCTCGTCCCGGCCGGCTGACGACCGGAGCAGCGGCTCAGGCGAGGGCGTCGAGGCGCTCGAGCGCGTCGGACCACCGCTGCTGCAGCGCGGCGCGGTCGGGGCCGGCCGGCTCGTGGCGCAGCAGGACGCGCGTCCCCTCACCCTCGGGAGCGAGGTGGAGGTCGACCAGCGATCGGGGGGAGTCGGCGTCCGCGTGCCAGGAGACGCGGACCTGTTCCAAGGGGTGGTAGCTGCGCCAGACGCCGTGGCTGCCGTCGTCAGCGTGCCACGGTTCGCCCTTGCCACCGAGGCGGGCGCCGCGCCCGAGCAGGGCCTGGACACCGTCGTTGGTCGTGAGGACGCGCCACACGTGGTCGACCGAGTGGGGGAGCACGGTGTCGATCTCCACCGAATTCTCCTCCGCGTCCCCGGACGCCTGGTCTGTCTTGTCGTCGACCGCCTCGCTTGGTGCCGTGTCGGACATTCGAGCCTCCTTGGTCGGGCCCCGCCGCGCCATACTGCCGGCGGTCTGGAGTTCGTGGCCCAGGGGACCTATGTCATCGCGTCCAGGCCCTCGGCGCCACCCCTACCGCCGAGAAAATTGGCGGATCACAAGCCCGACACGGTCTCGTCTTTATCGTCGTCTTCATCGTGCGGCCCCGGGCCGGCACTACTACCGTGTCGAGAGGCCCAAGGGACTGGGCCGACCCCCGAAACAAGGAGTGCGCCGTTATGGACGCCTGGGTGTGGATTCTGATCGTCGTCGTCGTCGTCGCGGTGATCGCGGCGGCCGTGGCGACCCGCTCGCGACAGCGCGAGAACCGCCGTGTCGAGGCCGCCGACCTGCGAGCCCCGACGGCCGACCATCACATGGAGCGGCGCGAGAAGGAAGCGGCAGCGGCGTCGTCCGAGGCCGAGGCTCGGCGGGTTCAGGCCGAGGCCGACCAGCGCGCCGCCGAGGCGCAGCACCTCCAGGTGCAGGCCCAGCGGGCGGCCATGGACCGTGACAGCGCGGCGGCCACGAGCGAGGAGAAGCTGCGCCGAGCCGACGCGCTCGACCCGGACGTGCGGACCGACTCCGAGGGTTACCGTCTCGACGAGCAGGGCAACCGGATCGAGCACGCGGCTGCTGACCGGGACGGGTCGGGCTTCGGGGCGACGGCCGCCGCCGGAGCCGGTGGTGTGGCGGCCGGACTGGGCGAGCACGGCCACCCGGCCTCGGATGCCGACGAGCCCACCGGCGGCCGGATCGGCAACATGCGCGGCCTCGACGACGACGCGGACGGTCCGGGCCGTTCCGAGGAGATGCGTCCGGACGAGCGTCTCCACGACGAGCGGATCGGCAACATTCGGGGTCTCGACGACGACGCGGACGGTCCAGGCCGTTCCGAGGAGATGCGCCCGGACGAGCGTCTGCACGACGAGCGGATCGGCAACATGCGCGGCCTCGACGACGACGTCACCACTCGAGACGACACCACTCGAGACGACACCACGGACGAACCGGCGGCCGACGAGACGACGGGGGAGAAGCCCAGCCTGCTCGGCCGCGCGAAGGACCGGGTCGACGACGCGTTGGGTCGGCGTGACACCGACGAGGACGGTCGGCGCGGCTGAGCCGGGTCAGCCCGAGTAGGCCTCGAGGAACGACTTGAGCAGCGGCCCCGCCGTCTTGGACCCCGAGGCGCCGTTCTCGACGTAGACGGCGACGGCCAGGTCGCCCTTCGCCGCGACCATCCAGGCGTGGGTGAGGGGCGGGTTGGCCGTGCCGTACTCCGCCGTGCCCGTCTTGGCCGCGGTGACCCCGTCGGACGCCAGCAGCGCGCCGCTGCCCTCGGACACCACCGCCCCGAGCATCGCCTGCAGGGCCTGCGCCTCGGCCGGCTGGAGCGGCTTCTCCGGGCTCGGGAAACTCGCGACGGCGGGGTTGTCGTCGAGCAGTCGCGGGCGGACGACAGAGC
>DATLQE010000386.1:0-2272 GCA_035535335.1 Lapillicoccus sp.
GAGGGCTACAACTTCCTGGTGAGGATGGCGCCGCAGCTGCGTGGTACCACGCTCGAGCAACTGCTCGACGTGGTCAGGAGCTCGGAGGATCCGGGCGGGGTCATCGTCGCCGAGCGTCTCGAGAACCTGGGGTTGCTCAACTGGACCCTCTGGGCACAGGACCGGGTCGCCGCAACCGAGATCATCGCCGAACGGCCCGCAGCGACGGTCCTCGACATCGGCTCCTTCTCCACTCACGACGAGCAGCTGGCCGTCGCACTCGCGGTGCTCGAGGACCTCTGGGCCCGCCGCGAAGAGCGGCGCCCCATCCTCATCGTCGTCGACGAGGCCCACAACCTCTGCTCGCCCGATCTCGAATCACCTGCGGCGCGAGCGGTGCGGGACCAGATCATCCAAATCGCCGCGGAAGGCCGGAAGTTCGGGCTGTGGCTGTTGCTGTCCACTCAGCGCCCCTCCAAGGTGCACCCGCAGATCGTGTCTCAGTGCGACAACCTGACCCTCATGCGGATGAACTCGCCCAACGACCTGTCCGAGCTTGCCGACCTGTTCGGCTTCGTGCCACCGGGTCTCCTGAGCCAGGCGTCGCGGTTCCGGCAGGGCGAAGCCCTCGTAGCGGGCGGCTTCGTGCCGGCGCCGAGCATCATCAAGTTCCGGGACCGGGTCACCCATGAGGGCGGCATCGACGTACCCGTGCCCATGCCCGGCTGATCTACGCTCGCTGCTGTGGGCGAGGTCGTGCGCGTTCGGCTCGACCTGGCCTACGACGGGACCGATTTCTCGGGATGGGCCGCCCAACCCGGGCGGCGGACCGTCGAGGCCGAGCTCTCGGCCGCGCTGACGACAATTCTGCGCAGTTCCGGACCGGTACGACTCAGCGTTGCCGGCCGCACCGATGCGGGCGTCCACGCGCGGGGGCAGGTGGCCCACGCCGACATCGACGCGGGCGCGTGGGCGCAACTGCCCGGTCGCTCCGACCGCACGCCCGAGCAGGCGCTCCGGTCGAGACTGGCCGGCGTCCTCGCCGACGACGTGGTCGTCGCGCGGGTATGCGTCGGATCGCCAGGCTTCGACGCGCGGTTCTCGGCCACGTCCCGCCGGTACCTCTACCGGCTCGCCGACGACCTGGCCACCCATGACCCACTACGCCGACGGGACACGGTGTGGGTGCGCGGCCACCTGGACGCGCACGCGATGAACGACGCGGCCTACCTGTTGGTCGGACTGCACGACTTCGCCGCCTTTTGCAAGCAGCGTGAGGGCGCGACCACGTTGCGCACGCTGCTGGCGCTCTCGTGGGAGCGCGATGCCGATGGTGTCCTCGGGGGCACTGTCGTCGCCGACGCGTTCTGCCACTCGATGGTCCGGTCGCTCGTGGGCGTCCTCGTGCCGGTGGCAGAGGGAAGGCGCGATGTCGACTGGTCGGCGGCCGTGCTCACCGGCGGCGTACGTGACCCGGCCGTTCGAGTGATGCCGCCGCACGGCCTCAGCCTCGAGGAGGTCACGTACCCGCCGGACGACCAGCTCGCGGCGCGGGCGCTGGAGACCCGCGCGACCCGGATACCCGCCTGAGGGTCAGATCCAGCGGCGCGTGTGCCTGCTGTAGTCCTCGTAGGCCGCGCCGAACTGCTTTCGCAGGTAGGCCTCCTCGCGGCGGATGACGTTGCGGTCGACGAAGGCCACGATCGCCGGGAGCGCGATCGGCGCCCACCACGTCCCGAGAAGCAGACTGCCGCCGAGATAGCTCACCGTGAGGCCGACGTACATCGGGTTGCGCGTGTAGATGTAGGGCCCGGTGGTCGCCAGGGCCGACGCTGGGCGTCCCGGGATCACGGACGTTCCCTGCCCTCGGAAGGTCGCGACACCGGCGGCCCCCATGGCCTGGCCGACGGCGAGCAGCGCCCATCCGGCGCCCTTTCGCCATCCCGATCCGGGCATCCGCCAGGGAACCAGTCGGTCGACCGCCCAGGCGACGGCGAGCGGTGCCGCATACACGAGCGGGGGTGGGACATGAACATCGGCACCCGACTGGCTCCTCGGTTCGGTCACGAGACTGACGCTAGCGCGGGTAATCCGGATGACCCGGGGGTTCCGCTTTGTCACACTCGAGTCTCATGGGACACGTCGACATCGCCGGGGTGTCCTTCTCGCTTCCCGACGGCCGGCCGCTGCTACGGGACGTCTCGCTGCGCGTCGGCGAGGGCGCCAAGATCGCGCTCATCGGTCCCAATGGGACGGGGAAGACGACACTGACCCGGATCATCGCCGGCGACCT
>DATLQE010000387.1:0-2101 GCA_035535335.1 Lapillicoccus sp.
CGCCGGAGCAGGTCGAGGACGTTCTGCCAGTGTTGCTGGCCCTCGGCGCTGCGCCACTGGTAGTCGTTCAGCTCCCGGACCTGTCCGGCCGTGTCGTCGGGCAGCGTGTCGAGGTTCATCTCGGCGAGCCGGGCGTCGTCGCCATCACGCCCGGCGAGGAACTCCCGCTCGGCCGACAACGCCTGGTCGAGCTCCTGCCGGACCTGGTCCAGGGTTCCGGCGAGATTGCCACGACGCTCGACGTCTCGGCGCCGGCGGGCCAGCTCGCGGCGCAGCTCGTCAAGGCCGGAGCGGTCCCCGAGACCGCGCCGCATGAGGCGTTCCATCGCCTCGCGCAGCGAGGACCCGTCCATGACCTCGCGACCGATCTCGTCGACCGCCGCCCGGACGTCGAAGGGCGGGGCGAGCGGGTCGGCGCCGCCGGCCCACGAGCCGTATCGGTACCGGCCCGACCTGTGGTGGGCAGAGTGGCGTCCGGCCATGGTCAGCTCCCGTAGATCGTCTGGCCGTCGGCCTCCACCTTGGAGAGCCGTCTGGTGAGGTGGAGGCCCTCGAGGACGAACTCGACCGCCGCCGCGACCTGGCCCGGCGACACCGAGTCCTCGCCGACCCCGAGCCGGTCGAGGATCGCGGCGAGGCCGGGGGTGGCGCCGAGCTGGGCGAGCAGCTGGGTGGCGGGCACGAGGTCGCCGGTCTCGACGACCGAGCCGTCCTCGAAGTGCGCGGTCACGCCGGAAAGATCGGTTCCGGCGACCCGCTCCCGGAACGTCGCCGCCGTACTGAGTCGCAGCAGGTGACCGATGACCTCGAGTTCGCGGCCCTCCTCACCCATCTCGAACTCGACCTTGCCGCGCAGCGTCGGCAGGACGTCGGCGAGGTCGCCGATCCTGGCCACCGCGTCGTCCTCACCGGTGAGGGCCGCCCGCCGGAGGGCGCTGGCCGCCGTTGCCTCCGCGGCCGCGATGGCGAAGCGCGCCGAGACTCCAGATCGCTGGTCCACCGACGACGACGTCCGCAGCTCCATGACCAGCCGGGCGATGACCTCGAGGAGGTGGGCCGGCACCGCCGCGACGAGCCCCGACTCCTGGGTGATGAGCGCGACCTCCTCGTCGACGTCGTCGAGGTAGTGGGTCCGGACCTCCGCCCCGAACCGGTCCTTCAGCGGTGTGATGATCCGGCCCCGGTTGGTGTAGTCCTCCGGGTTGGCGGAGGCCACGACCAGCACGTCCAAGGGGAGCCGCACCGCATACCCCCGCACTTGGATGTCCCGCTCTTCCAGCACGTTGAAGAGGGCTACCTGGATCCGCTCGGCCAGATCGGGCAGCTCGTTGATCGAGAAGATCCCGCGGTGTGCTCGCGGGAGCAGCCCGTAGTGGATGGTCTCCGGGTCGCCCAGCGTGCGCCCCTCGGCGACCTTGGTGGGGTCGACGTCGCCGACGAGGTCTCCGACGCTGGTGTCGGGAGTGGCGAGCTTCTCGGTGTAGCGGTCCTCCCGGTGGCGCCACTCGATCGGGACGTCGTCGCCGTCCGTCGCGACGAGGGTCCGGCAGCGCTGGCAGATCGGCGCCAGCGGCTCGTCGTGGATCTCGCAGCCGGCGACGAACGGCGACCACTCGTCGAGCAACCCGACCAACGTGCGCATGAGCCGCGTCTTGCCCTGGCCGCGCTCACCGAGCAGGACCATGTCGTGCCCGGCCAGGAGGGCGCGGGAGACGTCGGGCAGGACGGTGTTCTCGAAGCCGACCATGCCGGGGAACGGGTCCTCGCCCTCGCGGAGCCGACGGACGAGGTTGGCGCGGATCTCGGCCTTGACGGTGCGCGGCTCGTGGCCGGCGGCGCGCAGCTGCCCGATCGTGGCGGGCTCAGGGTGGTGGGTCACTTCTTCACGTTACGTCCGGCTTCTGGGGACCGATACTTCAGGTAGTCCAGCTGGGCGCGGACGCTGAGCTCGGCGGCCGGCCACACCTCCCGGGGCACGTCCGTGTAGACCCGTTCGACGACCTGCCGCGGCTCGGTGGCTCCGGCCGCGACGGCGGCGCGGACCTCGTCGAGCCGCGAGGCCCGGTGGTCCAGGTAGTAGCGGACGGTGCTGGCGGCCTCG
>DATLQE010000388.1:0-3147 GCA_035535335.1 Lapillicoccus sp.
CAAGCGGCGACTCCAGCCGATCCCGCCGAGCGCGGACTGGCGGATCGACCTCGCCGAGGGCTGTCCCGGGCACTGCCAGTACTGCTATCTCGCCGGCTCGTTGACGGGTCCCCCGATCACCCGGGTCTATGCCAACCTGCCCGAGATCCTGCGCGAGATGGACGCCCACGTCGGCCTCGGGAAAGTCACGTCGGCCTCGGTGCAGCTAGCCGGTGAAGGCACGACGTTCGAGGCGTCCTGCTACTCCGACCCCCTCGCTCTGGAACACCTTACCGGATCACTCTCGGCGACCATCGCCCACGTCGAAACGCACGACTGGCCGGGACCGGTAGGGCTCCGCGTCACCACCAAGTATGACAACGTGTCGCCGCTGCTGGACCTGCCCCACGCGGGGCGCACCCGCGTTCGCGTCTCCGTGAACGCCGAGGAGGTGGCCGGCCGGTTCGAAGGGGGCACGGCACGGCTGCGAGGGCGGCTCGGCGCCCTCCGCGCGCTGCCCAAGCGCAGTACCGGGTGGGCCTCACCATCGCGCCGATCATGCCGGTCCCGGGATGGCGCGAGGGGTATGCCGCTGTGCTGCGCGACGTGGCGGCCGCACTCGGCGACGTGGCGGACGTCGACCTCACGGTCGAGTGCATCACGCATCGGTTCACTCCCGCCAGCAAGGACGTGCTCGGGTGGTATCCGCGACCCGGCTGGAGATGGACGAGTCGGCCCGATCCCGGAAGTTCGGCAGGTTCGGGTCGACGAAGTTCGTCTACCCCACGGAGACGATGGCGGAGCTGCGCGACTGGTTCGAAGCCGAGGTGGAGCGCACGCTGCCCGCCGCCCAGATCCTGTACTGGACCTGAGCACGCGCAGCCCACTGGTTCGCCGCCAGCGATTTGTGGTCATCGGGCGTGATTGGTGTGCCGCAAGACGGGTAGTTCCGGGCCCTGCGGCGGACGTCGCCGCAGTTCTCGTCCACTCGGAGGATTTTCATGTCACGACCGTTAACCGTTGTCCGCGCACTCGCGATCGCCCTCGCCGGCCTCGTCCTGATGGCCATGGGGGTGGGAGCGGCGTCCGCGGCCCCCAGCTCCCAGGACACGACGTGGATGGTCGCGGCCCACCAGAGCAACCTGACGGAGATCGCCGCCGGCAAGGCCGCCCAGGACAAGGCCTCGAGCCAGGACATCAAGGACCTCGGCGCGATGTTCGTCCAGATGCACACGGCCCTCGACGCCGACCTCACGGCAGCCGCGAAGAACCTCGGTGTGGCGCTGCCGGACGCCCCGAGCGCCGCGCAGCAGGCAACTCTCGCCAGCGTCGGTGCGAAGTCCGGCGCCGCCTTCGACTCGGCCTGGGTCTCCAGCCAGATCGCCGGTCACCGTGACACGCTGGCCGCCACGCAGAAGGAGATCAGCAGCGGGTCCGACCCGACGGTCGTCGGCCTGGCCAAGGCCGCCTCGCCGGTCGTCCAACAGCACCTCTCGTCGCTCCTCGCGCTGCCGCAGGCCCCGTCGTCGGTCCAGGCCGGCACCGGTGGCCAGGCCGCCACCGAGCCGGCACCCGTGCTGCTCGCGCTGACGGTGGTGGGTGCACTGCTTCTGGCCACCGGCTCCCTTCTCCTGAAGCGGCGCCGGCAACTGGCGTGAGATCGTCGCGGCCCGCTCGGCGCGACCCACTCGGGTGGGTCGTCGCCGGGCTCGGGGCCGTCTGTCTCGCGGGGGCCGGGGCCCTCTGGGCCGTCGGGTTCGGGACGGCCGCCGACGCCGTACCCATGCCGTCACCCGGGGCCCACCACCCGGGCCCGGCGGTCGCCGCACCGGCGGCCCCTCGCCCCCAGGCGCCGGCGGTCGCCGACCCGGCGTTCCTGCCATCGGTCGGCGCGACGCCGGTCACGATCCAGCTGCCCGGTGCGGCGTCGGTGCCGATCCGGCCGGTCGGCGCTGTGCGCTCGACCGGCATGGAGCTGCCCGACGACCCGAAGCAGGTCGGGTGGTGGGTCGGAGGTTCCGCGCCGGGTGATGCGACCGGCACGACGGTCCTCGTCGGCCATCTCGACTCGGTGACGGGTGGGCTGGGCGCCTTCGCCGCGCTGCTCGATCTTCCTTCCGGGGTCCGGCTCACGATCACCGACAGCGCCGGAGCACCTCACGCATACCGGGTCACGTCCCGGCAGCAGCTGGCGAAGACCGACCTCCCGGCGTCCCTGTTCACCCGCGACGGCGCTCCGCGGCTCGTTCTCATCACCTGCGGGGGTGCCTTCGACCACATCAGACATCACTACGACGACAACGTGATCGTCACGGCGGTCCCCACGGACGGGTGAGGCGCAGCCGCCGTTTCGCCAGCGGTGGGGCGGGTAACGAAGCACGTACCGCCAACGCCACAGGCACCGACGTCGGCGGCCGTGGACGGTTCTCTCGTGGGAGGTCACCATGTCTTGTCCTGTCCCCAGACATCGTCGGGGTGACCGGGGGTGACCGTCGCCGACGCAGTCGTGATCGGCTCGGGCCCCAACGGGCTGGTCGCCACCAACGCCCTGGTGGACGCGGGATGGGACGTCGTCCTTCTCGAGGCGTCGGACCGGACCGGTGGTGCGGTCCGCAGCGACGAGGTCACCGCTCCCGGGTTCGTGTCGGACATGTTCAGTGCCTTCTACCCGCTGGCCGCGGCCAGCCCGGTCATCCGCAGCTTGCACCTCGAGGACCACGGGCTCGACTGGGCGCACGCACCCGCCGTGCTCGCTCACGCCCTCGACGACGGACGGGCGGCGGTGCTTTCCCGCGACCCTGAGGTGACCGCGGCCTCGGTCGACGGGTTCGCGGCGGGTGACGGCGAGGCGTGGCTGCGGATGTTCGCCGACTGGCAACAGGTCCGCGATCCGATTCTCGACGCCCTGTTCTCGCCCTTGCCGCCGGTGGTGTCGGTACTCCAGATACTGCGCCGGGTTCGGGTGGCGGGCGCGATGGACCTGGCGCGGCGCGGCGTCCTGCCGGTCCGTCGGCTGGCTCGTGAATGCTTCGACGGGGACGGAGCCGCCCTGCTGCTCACCGGCAACGCCATGCACAGCGACGTGCCGCCCGACGCCGCGGGCAGCGGGATCTTCGGGTGGTTGCTCGCCATGCTCGGCCAGGACGTCGGGTTCCCCGTCCCTCGGGG
>DATLQE010000389.1:0-3759 GCA_035535335.1 Lapillicoccus sp.
TCGACGAGGCGTACCGAGTTCGACGAGTTGCGCGACCCGACCACGACCACCAGGTCGCAATCACGAGCCATCTGCTTGACCGCCAGCTGCCGGTTCTGCGTCGCGTAGCAGATGTCGTCGCTCGGGGGGTCCTGAAGCTTCGGGAACCGCTCACGAAGCCGCCGGACGGTCTCCATCGTCTCGTCCACCGACAGCGTCGTCTGCGACAGCCACACGAGCTTCTCCGGGTCGCGAACGGCGACGTTGACGACGTCGTCGGGACCGTCGACGAGGGTGATGTGCTGAGGCGCCTCGCCCGAGGTGCCGACGACCTCCTCGTGCCCCTCGTGACCGATGAGCAGGATGTCGAAGTCGGCGTCGGCGAACCGGACCGCCTCACGGTGCACCTTGGTGACCAACGGGCAGGTGGCGTCGATGGACTTGAGCTTTCGCGCCCGCGCCTCCTCGTGCACGACCGGCGCCACCCCGTGGGCGCTGAAGATCACCGTGGCGCCTTCCGGCACCTCGTCGGTCTCGTCCACGAACACCGCCCCCCGCTTCCTCAGCGTGGTGACGACGTGCTTGTTGTGGACGATCTCCTTGCGGACGTAGACGGGCGGCCCGTACAGCTCGAGAGCCTTCTCGACCGTGACGACGGCCCGGTCGACGCCGGCGCAGTAACCCCGCGGCGCGGCCAGCAGAACCCGCTTCACGGGGGTCGTCGGGAGGGCAGACATGCCATCGATCCTACGTGCGGCGCCCCCCTACTCTTGCCACGCGGAGTGCGGAGGCGCAGATGACGCATACACGAAGAATCTTTAATTCCGCAGTTTGTGCGATATGCTTCCCGTCATGTCCCCGACCGACGACTCCCGATACGACGTGATCCGCGATGCTCTGGCGACCGCTGCCGAGAGCCCAGCACCGGCGGAGGCGCTGCCGCATCTGCGGCGGGCGGCCGACCAGCTGACCGGGCTCATCGACGACACCATGGCCCGGGCGCTCGTCACCGGCCGAGCGAGTCTGCGGTCGGTCGGCGCGGGGGTCGGCCTCTCCGAGAACGCCGTCGGGCCGCGGCTGGCCCGCACCCCGATGCTGGCGCCGTACGCGAACGAGAGCGGACGCGTGACCGCGTCGGGGGTCGAACGAGCCAGGTACGACCACGAGACCGGACGCGCCCCCGAACCCGGCCCAGAGACCGAGAGCCGACCAGCCATGCGGTTCCGACCGCGGATGTCGAAGGAGACCCGACAGTGACGAATTCTGACCTCACCCATCTCTTTGTGCTGCTCGACCGGAGCGGGTCGATGCAGTCGATCAAGCAGGACATCGTCGGCGGGTTCGACGCCTTCGTGGCGGAACAGCGCAACGCCGGCGGCGAGTGCCGGATGACCCTGGCGCGGTTCGACAACGTCTACGAGCAGGTCTTCGCCGACCTGCCGATCGCACAGGTCGGTCCCTTGGTGCTGGAGCCGCGGGGCAGCACGGCGCTGCTCGACTCGATGGGGCGGCTCGTCGTCGACGCCGGCGCTCGGCTCGCCGCGCTGCCCGAGGACGAGCGACCCGGCACGGTCGTCGTCGCGGTGATGACGGACGGCTATGAGAACGCGAGCCGCGAGTGGACCCACTCCTCCATCAAGGCGCTGGTCGACCAGCAGAGTCAGGCGTACGGCTGGCAGTTCCTCTACATGGGCGCCGACCAGGACGCCATCGAGGTGGGCAGGGGACTCGGCATCGCCGCCGACCACGCAATGACGTGGACCCGCGGGTCCGCCAAGGCGGCCATGCACGCGACGTCGGCGATGGTGGCCGACCTGCGCCGGGCTCGGGCCGCGAACCCCGCGGCGGCGATGCGCGCCTACACCGAGCAGGAGCGCGCCGACGCCGCGGCTGAGTGAGGGAGTGCGGTCCTAGGGTGAGGCGGTGACCGCAGCCCCGTCGAGTGCGGCGCTCCCCGTCAAGGCCGCCGACACCAGCGCCGAGCAGCCTTGGCCGGTGCGCGTGCTCAGCCTGAAGATCGGCGAGTACGTCGAGAGGATGCCGCAGCTCTGGGTCGAGGGGCAGGTCGTCCAGCTCAACGTCCGCGGCTCGACCGCCTACCTCACCCTGCGCGACCCCGACGTCGACATGTCCCTGTCGGCGACCGTGTCGGTTCACGCCATCACGGCGATGGGTGCCCCGCTGGACGAAGGAGCGCGGGTCGTCCTCCAGGCCAAGCCGGCGTTCTGGCCGAAGCGCGGCACGCTCGTCCTCGACGCGCGACAGATCCGGCCGGTCGGCGTCGGTGACCTGCTGGCCCGGATCGAGATCCTCAAGCAGCGACTGGCTCAGGAAGGCCTGTTCGACGTCGATCGGAAGCGGCCGCTGCCGTTCCTTCCTCGGTGCGTCGGCCTCGTCACCGGCCGCGGCAGCGCGGCCGAGAAGGACGTCGTCGAGAACGCGCGGCGGCGGTGGCCGTCCGTGCGCTTCGCCATCCGCGAAGTCGCCGTCCAGGGCAGTGCCGCGGTCACGGAGGTCAGCGCCGCCGTCAGGGAGCTCGACGCCGACCCCGGGGTCGACGTCATCGTCGTCGCCCGAGGCGGCGGCGCCGCCGAGGAGCTGCTGCCGTTCTCGAACGAGACCCTCCTGCGGGTCGTCTCCGAGACGGTCACCCCCGTCGTCAGCGCCATCGGGCACGACGTCGACACTCCGCTGCTCGACTTCGTCGCCGATCGGCGCGCCTCCACGCCCACCGACGCCGGACGGCTGGTGGTCCCGGACGCCGACGAGGAACGCCGGAGCACCGAGCAGTCGCTGGCCCGGGCGACGCGCGCGCTCATCCGCCGCCTCGACCACGAACGGCACGTGCTGGAGAGCCTGCGGTCGCGGCCGGTCCTGGCCGATCCCACCGCACTCGTCACCCGGCAGCGCGACCTCGTTCTCGCACTGCGCGGACGGGCCCGCGACCGAATGGTCGCTCGGGTCATGCGCGCCGAGGACGAGGTCCGTCACCTCGGCGCGCGCGTCCGCAGCCTCTCGCCCCAGTCGACTCTCGAACGGGGGTATGCGGTGGTGCAGCACCGGGACGGGCGTGTGGTGATGTCACGGGAGGAGATCGGACGCGACGAGCTGCTGCGCGTCCGGGTTGCGCGCGGTGACTTCGGCGTACGGCCGGCCAGTGGACCGGAGGACCGCACCGCCAGCGCGGCTGGCTAGTGCCACTCCACGAAGTTCTCCCCACGACGTTAGCCGCTTCGCGACGATACGTTGCGGGGACCCCGCGCTCCGCTCCGATACTTCGCGGGGACCCCGGTTAGGGTGGCGCGCATGGCCGCGCGCGAGGTGGGTCCGTCCGGCGACGGCGTCGAGTTCGCCGACGTCGCGGAGCTGTCATACGAGGACGCGCGGGACGAGCTCACCGCGATCGTCGCGCAGCTCGAGGGCGGTCAGGTTCCCCTCGAGGAGGGTATGCGTCTGTGGCGCCGGGGTGAGGCACTCGCGGCCCACTGCACCGCCTGGCTGGACGGCGCCCAACGACAGATCAGCGAGGCTGGGCCGGCTTCAACGCCGTCGTGAAGATCGTGATCTCCTCGTCGTCGGCGACCGCCGTGACCACCGTCGTCATCGATGTCGCCGTTCCACCGCCCGGCGGGACGTCGACGAGGCTGGTCCGCTTGGTCGCGGAGTCGTAGAAGACCGTCCACGTCCGCCCGGCCAGCTGCCTCGTCCCGGTCTGATGTCCCCCGCTGGTCGCGGCCTGGAGCCACGCGGGGCTGGCGTCCTTGGTCTGTCGGATCGCCA
>DATLQE010000390.1:0-4146 GCA_035535335.1 Lapillicoccus sp.
CGTCGGACTCGTGACCCGGGTCGTCCGCGACACCGTGATGGCGCAGGTGGAGATCCAGGCCGGACCGCACCGCATCGTGTCCCTCCTGAGCCGGGAGGCGGCCGACGAGCTCCAGCTCGAGCCCGGCGTCCTCGCCATCGCGGCCGTCAAGTCCACTCACGTCGTCGTCGAGCTCCCGGAGCGTCCATGAGGCCCCTGACGCCCGTCGCCGCCGTCCTCGTCACCGCATGCGCGGCCGTCGCGGTGACCGCCTGCGGTACGACCACCACGCCGTCGTCGACCGGGACCGGGTCGAGCGCGGCGGCGACCAGCTCGAGCGCGTCTCTATCCGGCACGGTCAACGTCTTCGCAGCGGCCTCCCTGCAAGAGACCTTCACGACGCTCAAGAAGCAGTTCGAGGCCGCGCACCCGGGGGTGACCGTCACCCCGAACTTCGGCGCCTCGTCGGCGCTGGCCCAGCAGATCAACCAGGGCGCCCCGGCCGACGTGTTCGCCTCCGCCAGCCAGACGAACATGGACCAGGTCGTCCAGGCGGGCGCCGCGTCCTCCTCGACGCCGTTCGCGAAGAACGTCATGGAGATCGCCGTCCCGCCGGCGAACCCGGCGGGGGTGGCGTCGGTGAACGACCTGGCCCAGCCGGGCCTGAAGGTCGCGCTGTGCCAGTCCCAGGTGCCGTGCGGCAGCGTCGCCGCGAAGGTCTTCGCCAACGCCAAGGTGACCGTCACGCCGGTCAGTCAGGAGGCCGACGTCAAGGCGGTGCTGACCAAGGTCCAGCTCGGAGAAGTCGACGCCGGCGTCGTCTACGTCACCGATGTCAAAGCGGCCGGCGACAAGGTCAAGGGCGTCGAGATCGCGAGGGACGTCAACGCGTCGACGTCGTACCCGATCGCCCCGCTCACCAAGGCGCCGAACCCCGACGCCGCGGCCGCCTTCGTCGCCTACGTCCATTCGTCGGAGGGCCAAGCCGTGCTCAAGGCCGGTGGCTTCACCGCGCCGTAGCCCCGGCTCGACCGAGGAGCGACCGGTGACGACGGGCCGCGGCCCGGTCGCCCCGGAGGAGCGTCGGCGTCGCCGGGTCGCGCACGAGCGTCGGACGGGCCGCGCCGTGCCGTGGCCCCTGGCGGTGCCGGCAGCTCTGGCCGTGCTGTTCCTCCTCGTCCCGCTCGGCGCGATGTTGCTGCGCACCCCGTGGACAAGCCTGGCGCGGATCCTCTATGAGGGAACGGTCCTCGAGGCGCTGCGGCTGTCCCTGCTCTGTGCGACGGCGGCCACGGCGGTCTCATTCGTCGTCGGCGTGCCGCTCGCCTGGGTCCTCGCACGGGCCCGGTTCCGGGGCCTGTCGCTGCTGCGAGCCCTGGTCACGCTGCCGCTGGTGCTCCCACCGGTGGTCGGGGGAGTGGCGCTGCTGCTGGCGTTCGGGCGGGTCGGGGTCGTCGGGCGGTACCTCGACCTCTGGTTCGGGTTCACACTGCCGTTCACGACGTTGGGCGTCATCGTGGCGGAGGCGTTCGTGGCCATGCCCTTCCTCGTCGTGACGGTCGAAGGCGCGTTCCGGAGCCTGGACCGGGGCTACGAGGAGGCGGCGGCGACGCTCGGTGCCTCGCGCTTCACAACGTTCCGGCGGGTGACGCTGGCGCTCGTCGGACCCTCGCTGGTGGCTGGGTCGGTGCTGTGCTGGGCCCGCGCCCTCGGTGAGTTCGGGGCGACGATCACCTTCGCCGGAAACTTCCCTGGACGCACCCAGACCATGCCGCTCGCGGTCTACCTCGCCATGGAGAGCGACCCCGACGCGGCGATCGCCCTCTCGCTCGTCCTGCTGCTGGTGTCCGTGGCGGTGCTCGCGCTGCTGCGCGACCGGTGGTTGCGGACCGGGAGCACCCTGTGACGGCCAGCCTTTCCGTCGACGGCCGCGTGGACCGCAGTGGGTTCAGCCTGTCCCTGACGGCCACCGTCGCGCCGGGTGAGGTGCTCGGTGTCCTGGGTCCCAACGGGGCCGGCAAGTCCACGCTGCTGCGGGCCCTGGCGGGTCTCCTGCCGCTCACCGCGGGCTCGATCCGCCTGGGCAAGACACTGCTCGACGATGCCTCGAACGACATCTGGGTGCCGGCGGAGCAGCGTCCGGTCGGGATCGTGTTCCAGGACTACCGGCTGTTCCCGCACCTCGACGTCCGCGACAACGTCGCCTTCGCGCCGCGGTCGCGCGGCGCCGGCCGGGCCGATTCGCGGCGCGCCGCCCAGCACTGGGTCGACCGGCTGGACCTCGCCGACCTCGCCACCCGACGGCCATCGCAGCTGTCGGGGGGGCAGGCGCAGCGCGTCGCCCTGGCCCGAGCCCTCGCCGCGGACCCGGCGCTCCTGCTCCTCGACGAGCCGCTCGCGGCACTCGACGCTCGAACGCGGCTCGACGTCCGCAGCACCCTGCGCCAGCACCTCGCCGACTTCGCCGGACCGGTCGTCGTGGTCACCCACGACCCGCTGGAAGCGATGGTCCTCGCGGACCGGCTGCTCGTCCTCGAGGGTGGGCGGGTGGTCCAACAGGGCACGCCGGCCAGGGTCGCGAGGCACC
Organism: Lapillicoccus sp.; assembly: GCA_035535335.1. GTDB lineage: Bacteria > Actinomycetota > Actinomycetes > Actinomycetales > Dermatophilaceae > Lapillicoccus. The sequence goes on from DATLQE010000390.1 coordinate 2,567, forward strand.
CGGCCACCGACTACGTCGCACGACTCGTCGGGCTCAACCTGTACGCGGGCCGCCTCGACTCACTCTCGGGCGAGGTCACCCTCGACGGCGGCGGGCGTCTCGTCGCGACGCTCACCCCCGAGGCCAACCCCGCGGACGGCCGGGTGTTGGTCGCCCTGTCTCCGGCGGCGATCAGCGTGCACATCACGCCGTTGGACCACACCAGCATGCGCAACGTCTGGCGCGGGAGAGTGGCGGGCCTGGAGCTCCTCGGCGACCGGGTCCGCGTCGAGGTGGAGGCGGAGCCCGCCGCCATCGTGGACATCACGGCGGCGGCGCTGACCGACCTCGCCCTGGAACGAGGGAGCGACGTGTGGCTGGCCGCCAAGGCCACCGAGACCGTCGCGTACCCGGAGACGGGAGGCTGATTCGCATACGACTCAGTCGATCTTGAACGCCGACAACACCCGGTTGAACGACGCGGTGACGCCGTACTCGGAGGCGACCTTACTGAGCAGCCGCGCATCGGCGACCTCCGTCGGGAGGGCGAGGTCGGCCTTGGGGAGTGGCGCGTCGCGGGCGACCCGCACGACCAGGGGAGCGACGTCAAGGTACGCGGAGGCGGCCTCGAGCCGGGTGCGCTGGGCGCCCCTGATGCCTTTGTCGCGGCCGTCGATCGCCGCCCGCAGGCTGGCCAGGTCGCCGTAGGTATGGATCAGCTGGGCGGCGGTCTTCTCACCGATGCCGGCCACACCGGGTAGGCCGTCACTGGTGTCGCCGCGCAGGATCGACATGTCCGCGTAGGCGTCGCCGTTGGCGACGGCGTACTTGTCGCGCAGGAACGCCTCGTCGACGACATCGGCGTTCCGGACGCCGCCGCGGGCGGTGTAGATGACTCTGACCTGGTTGGCGTCGTCGACGAGCTGGAACAGGTCGCGGTCGCCGGTGACGATGTCCACCGGACGAACGCCGTGCGAGGCGGTGGCGAGGGTGCCGATGACGTCGTCGGCCTCGAACCCGTCGGAACCGAGCCGGGTGATGCCGAGAGCGGTGAGCGCGTCGACGATGACGGGGATCTGCGCCTCGAGCGGATCCGGGACCTCCTCCTCCCACTCGTCGGGAGCGACCTGCTCGGCGACGCGGTGCGCCTTGTACGACGGGATCGCCCCCACCCGGAAGGCGGGCCGCCAGTCGTTGTCCCAACAGGCGACGAGGTGAGTCGGTCTGTGGGCGGTGACCAGCGAGGCGATCATGTCGAGGAACCCGCGAATCGCGTTGTTGGCCGGAGCCTTCGGGTCGCTCCGGTCGTCGGGGACGCCGAAGAAGGCCCGGAAGTAGAGGCTGGCCGAGTCGAGGAGCATGAGGCGTTCGCCGGACCGTCCAGTTCTCGCGGGCATGGACCGGAGCCTACGGCCGGCCGGTGGAGACCCAGGCGCCCGTTGTCGCGTTTCGGGGACCGGCGGCGATTAGCCTGTGCCCGTGGAGCGCCTGGACCGTCACCTCGTCGACCTGCTGGCCGCCGACGGCCGGATGAGCTTCACCGACCTCGGCAAGGCAACCGGGCTGTCGACGTCCGCGGTCCATCAGCGGGTACGCCGGCT
>DATLQE010000391.1:0-4325 GCA_035535335.1 Lapillicoccus sp.
ATACTCGGCCGGTGTTCTTCGACGGGTTCGCTCTAGACCGGGTGGCTGTGGCGGAGGACGTCACTCTGCGCGTCCGGCACGGCGGACGCGGGCCGGCCGTCGTGTTGCTGCACGGCCATCCGCGCACGCATACGACGTGGCACCAGGTCGCCCCGTTGCTCGTCGAGGCCGGCCACACGGTCGTGTGTCCGGACCTGCGAGGCTACGGCCAGTCCTCGACGCCGGAACCCGACGCCGAGCACCTCACCTACTGCGACCGGGTGATGGCCAACGACATCGTCCAGCTCATGACCGCGCTGGGACACGAGAGGTCGGGATCGCCGGTCACGACCGCGGCAGCTACGTCGCGTATCGGACCGCGCTGGACCACCCGCACCGCGTCGATCGTCTGGCCGTCCTTGACAGCGTGCCCGTCGTCGAGGCCCTCGAGCGGGCCGACGCGCGCTTCGCCGAGCTGTGGTGGCACTGGTTCTTCTTCTCCTCCGACCAGGCCGAACGCGTCATCACCGCGGACCCGGTGGCGTTGTACCGGCCGGACCGGGACCGGATGGGCGACGAGAGCTACGCGGACATGGTCTCAGCCGTCTCCGACCCGGCAACCGTGCAGGCGATGCTCGAGGACTACCGCGCCGGGCTTCACGTCGACCGTGGCCATGACGAGGCCGACCGCGCGAACGGCCGTCGCATCCGGTGTCCCACGTTGGTCGCCTGGTCCAGGTACGACGACCAGGAAACCCTCTATGGAGACCCCGCGGCGGTCTGGGCCCCGTGGTGCGAGCAACCGGTACGCCGTGCCGTCATGGACTCTGGCCACCACATGGCCGAAGAGGCGCCGAGCAGCTGGCCGGCACTCTCGCCGCCTTCTTCGCCCGGTCGGCTCAATCCGATTGACTGCCCTGGACAGTGAGCCGCCGGCTCGGTAGACACGGGAGTACCCGAACGTCGAGGAGTACGAACATGGCTGACGTCACCATCAAGGATGGTCAACTGCGTGTCGAGCTCGAGGGCATGCACAAGGTCTGGGCACTCAAGAACACGATCTCTGTACCAGTGAGCCACATCGTCAGCGCCTCCGCGGGACCCATCCCCGAAGCGGACACGCCTAAGGGGATCAGGGCGCCAGGCACCCACATTCCGGGCGTCTTCGCCGCCGGCACGTGGCACCAACATGGGGAGAAGGTCTTCTGGGACGTGCGGGATCCCGAGCGGGCCGTGGTCGTCGAGCTACGCGACGAGTCCTACTCACGGCTCGTCCTCGAGGTGGAGGACCCCCAGGCCACCGTCGATCTCATCACCGCTCAGATCGACACCTGATCCCCGTCGTCACGGGTGGGCTGTGACGACGGTGATCGACAGGCCGGCCAGCGGGTATGCGGTGGGCGGCTCCGTCTCGAAGCCCGACCCTTCGATGCGCTCCACCATCTCGGTGTTCGTGGCGGCGATCGACCGCCGGCGGAGATGGCGACCCAGTCCGTGCCCGCGATGGGCGTCGTGTCCGTCGAGATCGGCCAGGACGAGGATGCCGTCCGGCCGCAGGACCCGGCCCACCTCGGCCAGCAGATCGTCCTTCGACGCGTCGTCCAGGTGGTGCAGCATCAGGCTGGAGAACACCCGATCGACCGAGCCGTCCGGGTACGGCAGCTCCTGGGCGAACCCTCGTCGCCAGTCCACGGAGAGCCTGGCTCGCCGGGACCGGCGGCCGGCGCGAGCGAGGGCCCGCTCGTCCGGATCGAGACCGGCCAGGTCCAGACCCGGCCGCTGCCGTGCGAGGGCGACGAGCAAGTTCCCGGTCCCGCATCCGATGTCAACGACCCGCATACCGGGCTGGGGGTCCGCGAGGCCGATCATCAACTGGTGCAGCCGGCCGACCCCGAAGACGCGGTGCACCACGTCGTAGAGCGGGGTCAGGAACCCGCGCCCTAGTCCAGGCACGTATTCGCGGTCATGGGACACGGTTCTCGCCATGTCCCTAGTCTGACTGGCCAATGACGGGCAGTCTCGGCCGAACATCGGCATGGATGGGACGATCTTCCGATGCGGACGGTCAAGGTCGGCGATCGTGACCAGCGCCTGACGCCGGTCTATGCGATGGTCCCGGCACCCGGCGAGCTTCCCCTTGCGGTCTGGCGCCTCGGCCACGGCGACACCGTCACGGCGCGGTTAGGGACGCACGCGCACGACTTCCCGCTGATGGCCTTCAGCGAAAGCTCCTCTGGGCCGCTGTCCTCGGACTCGCCGTCCTTCTCGCTGGAGGCCGGTGACCTGCTCGTCGTCGCCCCGGGCACCGTGATGGGACCGTTCGACCCGACCCACCCGGGTCACGCGAGCGGGTGGGCCGTGTCCTTCACCGCCGAGGTCCTCGGCGCGGACGTGCCCGGCTCGTCCTTCGCGTGGCGCACCCACCCGCTGCTCTTTCCCTTCGTCCGTGGCCAGGCCACCGGTGCGCTGCGCCGCTCGGTCCCTCCCGAGGACCGACCGGAGTGGTCCCGCCGGTTCGAGGCTCTCGCTCGCGAGCTGGCCGAGCGACGGGACGGCTACCGGGAAGCCGCGATCGCCCACCTGACGCTCCTGCTGGTGGCCGCTTCGCGGCTTGCGACGGACGTCGTCGACGATCTCCGCGTCAACCAGGAACCGCTCCTCGCCGCTGTATTCGAGGTCATCGAGCGGCGTTACGCCGAGCCGCTCTCCCTCCAGGACGTGGCTCGCGCCGTGAGCCTGTCACCCGGTCACCTCACGACCACGGTGCGGCGCCGCACCGGTCGGACGGTCCAGGACTGGATCGTCGATCGGCGCATGGTTGAGGCCCGCCGCCTGCTGGCCGGTTCGACCTTGACGATGGCGGAGATCGGCCGCCGGGTGGGCTACGCGGACGCCGGGTACTTCACCCGGGTGTTCCGCCGGGTTCACGGGGTCACGCCGACGCACTGGCGGGACGCTCGCTGACCCCGGAACGTCGCCGGCCCGTTGGGGACGCTGCTCGCTACCATGACGAATGGCCACCGTGAAGGTCGCCGCGGTTCAAGCGGCATACGTTCTCATGGACCGCGCGGCCTGCGTCGCGAAGGCCATCGACCTTCTGGGCCAAGCCGCCGAGCAGGGGTGCCGAATCGTCGTGTTCCCCGAGGTCTTCGTGCCGGGAACGCCGATCTGGATCGACTCCCGGCCGATCTGGGACGGTGACGAGGAGTGGTTCGCGCTGCTGGTCGACCAGGCGGTCGTCGTGCCCGGACCGGTGACCGAGGAGCTGGGTGCGGCGGCCCGCTCCGCCGGTGTCTACCTCGTCATGGGGGTCGAGGAACGGGAACCGCACGGCTCCACGATCTACAACACGATCCTCTACTTCGGTCCGGACGGTGCGCTTCTCGGAAAGCACCGCAAGCTCATGCCCACCGGCTCGGAGCGCACCGTGTGGGGCATGGGTGACGGGTCCACGCTGCCCGTCATCGACACCGAGCACGGCCGCCTCAGCGGGCTGACGTGCTGGGAGAACTACATGCCGCTGGCGCGGTTCTACCTGTATGCGCAGGGGGTCGACATCTGGACGGCACCGACCCTGGCCGGCGGAGACGCCTGGGTCGCGACGATGCGGCACATCGCGCGTGAGGGCCGGTGCTACGTCATCGGCGTCAACCCGTGCCTGCGCGTCGACCAGATCCCCGCCGACTTTCCCCACCGAGACCAGGTCTGGCGCACCGAGCAGCCCGACCAGGGCGCAAACGAGTGGGTGGAAGCCGGCAACAGCGTCATCGTCGGCCCGGGCGGCGAGCTGTTGGCCGGGCCGGCCCGGCACGAGGAGACGATCCTCACCGCTGACATCGATCTCGCCGCCGTCCGTGCGGCGCGCCGGTTGTTCGACCCGGTCGGGCACTACAACCGCCCCGACGTCTTCCAGCTCTCCGTCGACATCCGGCACCGCGCCGCGGTCTCGCTCGCGGCCGATGGCGAGCCGGCCGGTGGTGGTCGTTAGTCCGTCGAGTGGGTTGGATGGGCCCATGGAGCACTTCCACACCACGGCCCTGGCCGACAGCAGCACGGATTTCCGGCGGGTGCTGTGGACCGGCGAACACACACAGCTCGTCGTCATGACCATTCCGGTCGGCGAGGAGATCGGCGCTGAGGTGCACGACCACAACGACCAGATCCTCGCGTTCGTCAGTGGCATCGGCGCGGCGGAGGTCGCCGGAGAGACCCGGCCGGTCACCGCGGGAGACGTCGTGGTCGTTCCCGCCGGGACCCGGCACAACTTCCTCAACACGGGGACCGAGCCGCTCGTCCTCACGACGATCTACGGCCCGCCGGACCACGCGCCTGGCACCGTGCACCAC
>DATLQE010000392.1:0-2950 GCA_035535335.1 Lapillicoccus sp.
CGACGAGCTCGTCGGCCGGCTGCGTCGCCTCGAGGTCGACCGCGCGGTGATCTTCACGTCGTTCCACCAGTCCGCGCTTCCGACGGCGTTGCTGCTGCGGCTGGCCGGGGTGGCCTGGGTCGGTGCGGTGAGCGAGGACTATCCCGGCTCACTCCTCGACCTGCGCCGTCCCGATCCGGGCGACGTCCACGAGGCCGAAGGCGCCCTCATGCTGGCCAGGGCCTCCGGCTACGACCTCCCCGAGGGCGACGACGGCCGCCTCGGCGTGAGGCTCCCCGACGACGCCACGGCACCGTCCTTCGACGTCGTCCTCCACCCGGGGACCTCCGTTCCGGCCCGCGCGTGGCCGGTCGAGCACTGGGCCACGCTGTGCCGGCGCCTGACGGCGGACGCGGGACTGGCCGTCGCCGTGACCGGCTCGTCCGCTGAGGCCGACCTCGTCCGCCAGGTCTGCGGAGACACGGACGCGACCGACCTGGCCGGGAGGACGAGCCTCGTCGAACTCGCGGCGCTCGTGGCCCGGGCCGGCGTGGTGGTGGCCGCCAACACGGGCGCGGCGCACCTGGCGGCGGCGACGCATACCCCCGTCGTGTCGCTCTTCGCGCCGACCGTGCCCGCCGTCCGCTGGGCTCCGTACCGGACGCCGACCGTGCTCCTCGGCGACCAGGACGCGCCGTGCCGCGGCACGCGGGCGACCCAGTGCCCAATACCCGGACACCCGTGCCTCGGCTCGGTGCACCCCGACACCGTGGTCAACGCTGTCGACCGGCTCCGGAGAACCGGTCCCCGACCCCACGAGCTCCACGCGCACGCAGGAGGTGCCCGATGAGGATCGCCCTTGTCTCCGAACACGCCAACCCGCTCGCTGCCGTCGGAGGCGTCGACGCCGGCGGGCAGAACGTCCACGTCGACGCCCTCGCGGGCCGGCTGGCGCTCGCCGGTCACGCCGTCACGGTGTTCACGCGGCGGGACGAGGAGGATGCGCCCGTCCGGGTGACCGCGCCGACGGGCTACGTCGTCGAGCACGTCCCCGCCGGGCCGGCCCGCGAGATCCCCAAGGACGAGCTGCTGCAACACATGCCCGCGTTCGCGCGGTACCTGGAGCAGCGCTGGACCGAGGATCCCGTCGACGTCGTCCACGCCCACTTCTGGATGAGCGGGATCGCGAGCACCCGGGCGGCGCGGCGCGTGGGCGTCCCCGTCCTTCAGACCTTCCACGCACTCGGCACCGTCAAGCGGCGCCACCAGGGCACGGCGGACACCAGCCCCACCGAGCGCCTCGGCTTCGAGCGCCGCCTGTGCCGCCAGGTCGACCACGTCATCGCCACCTGCTCCGACGAGATCAGCGAGCTGCTCGCGCTCGGCCTGCCCGCCTCCCACGCGACGGTGATCCCCTGCGGTGTGGACACGTCGGTGTTCCGTCCCGGACCGCAGCCGGCCAGCCTCACCGGCGGCGATCGGCTGCTGTACGTCGGCCGGGTCGTCGAACGCAAGGGTGTCGGCAACGTCGTCGAGGCGCTGGGGTCCTTGCCCGGCGTGTCCCTCGACATCGCCGGCGGCCCTCCGCTGGACCGGCTCGACGACGACGAGGAGATCGCGCGGTTGCGCCGGATCGCCCGCCGGGCCGGTGTCCTCGACCGGGTGCGCTTCCTCGGTGCGGTCTCCCGGGCCGAGGTCCCCGCCCTCATGCGCGCCGCCGACGTCGTCGTCGACGTCCCGTGGTACGAGCCGTTCGGGATCGTCCCCGTGGAGGCCATGGCCTGTGGCCGGCCCCTCGTCGGCTCGGCGGTGGGCGGACTGCTCGACACCGTCGTCTCGGGCGTGACCGGCGAGCTGGTCCCACCACGACGCCCCGACCTGCTCGCGCCGGTTCTCGACGAGCTGTTGGCCGACCCGGCGCGCCGGGTGGCGTACGGACGGGCCGGGCGCGCTCGCGCCGTCAAGGAGTACCAGTGGTCCCGCGTCGCCGCCGCCACCGAGCGGGTCTACGCCGCGGTCCTCGGGACCCGCCTGACGCAGGAGGCGGCCCGATGAGAACCCCCCGACCGGTCTGGGACACCCACCTGCACGAGCTGCGGGCGGCCGTCGAACGGCTTGGTCCCGCCCTGCGGGTCGCCGACGGCTGGGGGGTCACCCTGGCCGGCGTCCTGACCGGCGGCGGCCGGCTCCTCGCGGCCGGCAACGGCGGCAGCGCCGCCCAGGCTCAACACCTCACCGCCGAGCTGGTCGGCCGGTATCGGCACGACCGGCCGCCGTTCTCCGCCATCTGCCTCACGGCCGAGACCTCGACCCTGACCGCGGTCGCCAACGACTACCCCGCCGAGGAGCTGTACGCGCGCCAGGTGGAGGCGCACGGACGGCCCGGTGACGTCCTGGTCCTCCTCTCGACGAGCGGGTCCAGCCCGAACATCCTCGAGGCGGCCCGTCGCGGCGCCGCCCTCGGCCTCCGAGTCTGGGCGTTCACCGGTCCGCGCCCGAATCCGCTCGCGGCCCTGGCCGAGCAGGCCCTGGTTGTCGACGCCCCCCAGACCGCGACGGTCCAGGAGCTCCACCTCGTCGGGCTGCACGTCCTCTGCGGGTCCTTCGACCAGGCCCTGGGCGTGGACGGGAGCCGGGCGTCGGACCGGTCGCTGACCGCGACGGAGAGGTCAGCATGAGCGGGCCGCTCGTCGTGGTCGGTGACACCCTCCTCGACGTCGACACCACCGGGGTGGCCACCCGGCTCTCTCCCGACTCGCCGGTCCCCGTGGTCGAGGACGCGGTGGAGGTGGCCCGCCCCGGTGGCGCCGGGCTGGCCGCGGTGATGGCGGCGCGGGACGGTCAGGACGTCGTGCTCGTCACGGCCGTGGCCGACGACGAGGCCGGGCAACGGCTGGCCACGCTCCTCAGCCGGGTGCCGCGGCTCTCCTTGGTGCGCCTGCCGGCTCGCGGCCGCACGCCGGTCAAGCAC
>DATLQE010000393.1:0-2759 GCA_035535335.1 Lapillicoccus sp.
TGTGATGTCCGAAGATCCTCAGTTCCGCAGCGTGCTCCGCGGATTCGACCCGGAGCAGGTCAAGTCCGCCATGGACGAGCTGCAGACCTCCATCGTGACCGCGCGACGCATCGCCGCCGACCGCACGATCGAGCTGACCCGCGCAGAGGAGCAGCTCTCGCGTGCGAACCGTGACCTCGACGAGGCTGCGGCCCGCATCGTCGAGCTCGAGCGACGGCCCGCACAGGCGCCCAGTGCGGGCGGTGACGTCGGCACCCGGATCGGGTCGATCCTGGCACTCGCCAACGAGGAGGCGGAGGAGCTGCGCGCGACCGGACGCGAAGAGGCCCGTCGGCAGCTCGAGGAGGCCGAGGCCGCCATCGCCGCGTCGCGGGCCGAGGCTGAGCGCTACGTCGACGAGACCCGCCGCAGCGCCCGCGACGAGGCCAGCCGGGTCGTCGACGACGCGCGCCGGCAGGCCGCGGAGCTGCGCGCCGAGGCGGAGCGTGACGCGCAGGGTCGGCGTGCAGAGGCGGAAGCGATCCTCCAGAGACATCAGGCGCAGGCCGACGCCGTGGCCACGTTCGGCGCCCAGATCGCGGAGCACGCCGAGCGGCTGCGGCTGGCGCAGTCCCGCGTCGAGCAGCTGGCCTACGAGGAGGCCACGCTCGTCGAGAGTCAGGCCAAGGAGCAGGCGGACCGGATCGAGCGGGACCGGAAGAACCAACTCGCCGCCGTCGACGCTCGCCGCGAGAGCATCACCGGGCAGCTGGGCACCGTGGATGATCTGCTGCGCGAGCTGGGCAGTGCGGTCGGAGCGCCGCTGGGTGACACCGAGGCCGCGCCTGTGGGCGCGGAGAGCAGCCGCCATGCCGCGGGCGCGGCGGATGGATCCACCGAAGTCATCGACGTGACCGAGCGGACGTTCGACAACCGCCACCGCTCGGACAACGGCGGCGCTCGAGGGTCTCACGACCGGTCGGCGGAAGACGCCGACGAGTGGGCGGCCGACGACGAAGGCGTGGAAGACGTCGACGCGGCGCAACACCGGCAGGGAGCCGGCGCGCAGCGCTAGCCCCAGTCGGGCAGGGCCTCCTCGATCGCGGCGATCAGCTCCGGTGACTCCGGTTCCACTTGGGGCCGGAACCGCTGGACCGCCTGCCCGCGAGGCGACAAGAGGAACTTCTCGAAGTTCCACTGAATGTCGCCGGCGACCCCGTCGGCGTCCAAAAACCGGGTCAACGACGCATACAGCGGATGCCGACCGGGCCCGTTGACCTCGACCTTGTCGAAGACGGGGAACCCAACTCCGTACCGATCGCGGCAGAACGACCGGATGTCGTCCGCGCTGCCCGGCTCCTGCCGGCCGAACTGGTTGCAGGGGAACGCGAGAACGGTGAAGCCGCGCCCGGCGTAGCGGTCCTGGAGCCGCTGGAGGCCGGCGTACTGCGGTGTCAGGCCGCACTGTGAGGCGGTGTTGACGACGAGGACCGCCTGGCTCTCGAAGTCGTGCAGATCCGCCGGCACTCCGCCCAGTGTGGTGACCGGGGCGTCGTAGAGGTCGTCACTCATGTGGGACTCTCGGCCTCCGGGTCGATGGGCTGCGACTCTCCGGTGCCCGGGTCGGCGTCCGCGGGCGGTGGCTGGTCGGTACCCGGCGTCTCCGGCACCGGAAGCCCGCCGGTGAGGACGTCATGGTGACCGGGTCGGCCGTCGTCGACGACGGGCGCGTCAGAGACCGGGCTCTCGGTGCTGAGCAGATCCTCCAGCAGGGGGCCGGCGATCCGCCGAAACGTCCGTCGAGGCCGTTGCCGGTCGAGGACGGCGACCTCCAGCTGGGTCGCCGTGAGGCTGCGCGCGGTCCCGCCGTTGGGATCCTGGGCGAGCGTGTCGACGGCCAGTCGCAGCGCCTCGGCGAGGGTCAGACCTTCCCGCCACCGCTCCCGCAGCGACGTCTCGGCCTGGACGCTCGCACCGCCCATGACGACGAACCCGTGCTGGTCGGCGACCGACCCGTCGTAGGTCAGCCGGTAGATCTGGTCCTGCCCCGGTGTCTCGCCGACCTCCGCGACGACGAGCTCGATCTCGTAGGGCTTCGGCTCCTGGGTGAACACCGTGCCGAGGGTCTGGGCGTAGGCGTTGGCGAGCCCACGCGCGCTGACGTCGCTGCGGTCGTAGGAGTAGCCGCGCAGGTCCGCATACCGAATGCCGGCGACCCGGAGATTCTCGAACTCGTAGTACATGCCGACCGCGGCGAAGGCGATGCGGTCGTAGATCTCCGAGATCTTGCGCAGGCTCTGCGGGTTCTCCGCCACGAACGCGATGCCCTTGTCGTAGGCGAGGACGACGACCGAGCGACCGCGAGCGATGCCCTTGCGGGCATAGTCCGCCTTGTCCTTCATCAGCTGCTCGGGCGAGACGTAGAAGGGCATGCTCATCGCGCACCTCCCGGGTTGCCCTGGCGGTCGGCGACGATCTGACCGACCAGCTCGGACAGGCTGTCCTCGGAGACGAACCGGACGCCTTCGACGTCGACCACGGCGACGGTGGGCCAGATCCGGCGGCCGAGGTCGGGACCACCCGTGGCCGAGTCGTCGTCGGCGGCGTCGTAGAGCGCCTCGAGCGCGACGCGGACGGCGACGTCGGCGTCGAGCCCCGGGCGCCACAGTTTCTTCATCGAGCCGCGCGCGAAGAGCGAACCGGATCCGACGCCGTGGTGGTCGTGCTCGCGGTAGCAGCCGCCGGTGACGTCGTAGGAGTAGATCCGACCGCCGCTGTCC
>DATLQE010000394.1:0-2550 GCA_035535335.1 Lapillicoccus sp.
GCCGGGGCGACGTGGCTGTCTCGCAACGCGGCAACTCGGTCGAGCACCGCCACGACGGCCATGGGATCGGCACTGTCGCGCAGGGAGTCCAGTACTCCGGAGAGAAGCCGTGCGGGCGCTGTCCGCGCCAGCAGCATGGCAACGAGGTCGCGGTCAGCGTCGGAGGCGTTCGCGTCGACCACCTCGGTGACGACCGAGGCGACGGGCAGCCGCCCCATCGCCACGCCGCGGGTCGCGTCGACGACAGTGCTCAGAGCGGCGGTGCGCATCGCCGCGTCGGTCAGCGACAGTGACGCCGTGACCAGACCCGAGACGAGGGAGCCGGCGGCGTCGGCGGGCAGGTGAGCCAGGACGTCACGGGCCGCCTGGCCGAGTCGCGCGGCCATCGTCCCGGCCGGCCCGGCGAGCAGCTGCGCGGACAACGCGAGCGCGGCATCCATCTGGTCGGGTGACGCGGACCCGGCATCGGAAGCAGCGCCGGAGGTGTTCGTATGCGCGTTCGCCGCGACCTGCGCGAGGAGCAGCCCGGCGGGGTCCTCCCGTCCCCGGATCGTCTCCAGCAGCGCGGTGCGGTCGGGATCGGTCAGGCCCAGGGCGATGAGGGCGGACTCGGTCCGAGATTGCAGCGCAGGATCGTCCGCCGCGGCGACCTCGTCGGCCAGCGCGCACCACGCGTCCACTCCTGGCATTGGTCCCACGATCCTCACGGAGTCGTCGAGCGGAGGGTCAGATACCCGGCGGAATCAGAAGGCCCGCTGCGGGTTCCATTGTCCGGCATCGAAAGGACCCGGCGAAAGGGCTTTGCATCCCTGACGCGACCGCCCTGGGCAAGGCGAATGCGGGCATACCGATGCGGTCACGGCGGTATCATCGCGGCACCTCGCGGCTCCACCATTAGGTAAGCGGACCGTGCGAAAGGGCCGGCGATGGCCTCCAGGACGTACCAGAACTTCGACCTTCTGCTCGAAGCGGCGGAGGGCGGAGGATTTCGCGCGCGAGTGACGACGAGCCCACTCGGTGAATGTCCCAGCGGATTGTTCACGCTTCCCTTCGACGCGACCCAGCTCGAGAACCTGCTGCTGAAGCTGGACCCTGGCCGCAGCGGTACGCGGCGGGCCGGTTCCGACCCGCAGAGCCAGGCCTCGATGGATCTCGGCGGTCCCCTGTTCGAGAGCGTCTTCTCCGAGGACATCATGCTGACCTGGCAGCGCTCGCAGGACCAGGCGCGCGACCACGGCGACGGCCTGCGGCTGCGGCTGCGGCTGACCGACGCGCCGTCGATCGCTGGACTGCCCTGGGAGCTGCTGTACGACCGGCGCGGAAACAGCTTCATCGCGCAGTCCGAGCGGACTCCCGTGGTGCGCTACCTCGAGGTGCCGCAGCCGCCTCGGCCGCTGGCCGTCGACGGGGCCCTGCGGATCCTCGCGGTCATCTCCTCGCCGACGGACCTGCCGGAGCTCGACGTCGAGGCCGAGTGGCGGCGGGTCCAGGACGCGCTCGAGAGCAGGGTCGCCGCGGGCACGGTAAAGCTCGACCGGCTGCCCGCGCCGACGGTGCAGGCGTTGTCGGCGTGGTTGCGCCAGAACGACGTCCACATCCTGCACTTCATCGGCCACGGCGACTACGACGAGCGGATCCAGGACGGCGTCATCTACTTCCAGGACCGGTACGGACGCAGCACCAAGGTCAGCCCGACGGTCCTCGGGCCGTACCTGCGTGACCACGACCCGCTGCGGTTGGTGCTGCTCAACGCCTGTCAGTCCGCGCGGGTGGACTCGACCGACCCGTTCAGCGGCATGGCCCAGGGACTCGTGCAGCAGGACTGCACGGCGGTGGTGGCGATGCAGTTCCCCATCTCCGACGGCGCGGCGACGACGTTCACCGGTGAGTTCTACGGCGCGCTCGCCGACGGGTTCCCGGTCGACCAGGCGGCCACCAGCGCGCGCAAGGCGCTCATCGCGGAGTATGCGGCGGAGTGGGCCACACCGGTGCTCTTCCTCCGCGCTCCGGACGGGCGCGTGTTCGACAACATCGTCGCCCAGCCGGCGGTCACCGCCGTGCCCACGCCGATGCCGGACGTCGAACCGCAGGACGAGGCGCGGGCGGCGGAGGCGCTGTCCGTGGACGCGCCCACGACGGAGACCGCCCGGGAAGCCGCGCCGGAGCCCGCGGAGCCGTCGCGGATCGACCCGCCGTCGGCCGAGCCGGCGGTCAAGGGCGATCATCCGGATGAGGCCGAGCACGAGCCCCTGCGCGGCGCCGCCGCCCTGGGAGGCGTCGCCGCCGGAGCCGGCGCGGCAGCGGCCGACGCCACGACCCCGATGCGGACGCCGCTCACGCAGCCGCTGCCCGCATACCGGCCGCAGACTCCTCAGCAGACACCGCAGCAGACTTCGCACCAGACTCCGCAGCAGACTCCGCAGCAGCCCGCGACGCACCAGCCGACGTACCAGGCGACGAACCAGCCGACGAACCAGCAGCGACCACGGCAGAGTGGTCCGACGCCCCCGACGCAGCGCTACGTCGACGCGCCACAGACGAGTAAGCCGC
>DATLQE010000395.1:0-6855 GCA_035535335.1 Lapillicoccus sp.
GCCCACCATTGCCGACCAGAGCCGAGTGGACCGGCCAGACCGAGCCGGCCGAGGCGCACCAGCGGTTCGAAGGCTCCGCCGGTGCGGGACATGACCAGTCCGGTGCGCGACATGGCCACCGGCGCACCGGCCGCGCTGGCCGGTGCGGTCGACGCCTCCCAGGCCCGGGCCACCTCGGCGAGGAATCCGGTGCCCTCCGGGCTCTGCTCGGTGAGAATCTCGTCTCTGCGGTTGTCGCCGTACCAGCCGATCGCCGACCCGCTCACCAGGCGGATCCGGTCGCCGTGAGCCGCCACGGCGCTGGCGACCGCCGCGGTGCCGTCCGTGCGCGAGGCGAGGACGTCCTGCTTGTGACGGGCGGTCCACCGGCGGTCGGCCACCCCGGCCCCGGCCAGGTGCACGACCGCATCGACGGTCTCCAGTGAGGCCGGGTCGAGCCGGCGGTTGGCCGGATCCCACGAGATCTCGGAACCGGTTCGGGCGTCGCGGCGCACCAGGTGGCGGACGTCGTCACCGCGGGCCACCAGGTACGACGACAGGGCACTTCCGATGAGGCCCGAAGCTCCCGAGATCGCGACGCGTTGGCTCATGCAGCTTCAGAGCCCGAGAGACGCCTCGAACCGACCCTCCTCCAGCCGGGTCTTCATCGCACCGAGGAACCGCGCGGCGTCCGCGCCGTCGACGATCCGGTGGTCGTAGGAGAGGGCGAGATACATCATCGAGCGCACGGCGATGGTCTCGCCGCCGTCGACGTCCGTCACGACGACGGGGCGCTTGACCAGGGCTCCGGTCCCGAGGATGGCGACCTGCGGCTGGTTGATGATCGGCGTGTCGAAGAGCGCCCCGCGGCTCCCGGTGTTGGTGATGGTGAACGTCCCACCGGCGAGGTCGTCGGGCATGATCTTGTTGTTGCGGGTGCGATCCGCGAGGTCCGCGATGGCCCGCGCGAGCCCGGCGATGTTGAGGTCGCCGGCGTTCTTCACGACCGGGACGATCAGTCCCTTCTCGGTGTCCACGGCGATCGAGAGGTTCTCCTGACCGTGGTAGATGATCTCCTCGCCCTCGACGCTCGCATTGACGTTGGGGTGCGTCTTCAGGGCCTCGACGGCGGCCAGGGCCAGGAACGGCAGGTAGCTGAGCTTCACGCCTTCGCGTCGCTCGAACTCGTTCTTGGCCCGCGCCCGCAGCCGGGCGACCTTGGTCAGGTCCACCTCGACCACGGTCGTGAGCTGGGCCGATACCTGGAGGGACTCGACCATCCGCTGGGCGATGACCTTGCGCAGACGCGACATCTTTTCGGTCGTGCCGCGCTTGGGTGACGCCTCGGCCGGCGCCGACGAGGCGGCGGAGGCCGCCGGGGCACTCGGCGTGGACGGCGCCGCGGCGGCTGGTGCGGCTGGTGCGGCAGGTTGGGCGGCCGCGGCCTTGGCCTGCTCGGCAGCGTCCAGCACATCCTGCTTCCGGATGCGGCCGCCGATTCCGGTCCCGGTGAGGCTGCCCAGATCGACCGAGTGCTGGGCGGCCAGCTTGCGGACGAGCGGGGTGACGTAGGCGGCGCTCTCGTCGGTGCCGCCGTCGCTGCCCCCCGTGGCCGTGGAGCTGGAGGGAGCGGTGGCCGTGGCCGGGGCGGCTGCCTCCCGAGCGCTCCCCGTCGCGGTCGTCGGGCTGGCGTCTGCGCCGGAGCCGTCTCCGGAACTGGCCGCCTGGCCGGCCGCCTCAGTGCCCTGCTGGGCCGTCGCCTGTGCGGGCGCCTCCTGCTCGGACGAGGGCTTCGCCTCCTGCTGCTCCTCGGACGGCTGAGCGGATTCCTGAGGTGCGGTGGCCTCCGGCCGGGCGGACGGTGCCTGCTGCTCCGCGGACGGCTGCGCCGGCGCTTCGGCACCTGCGGCCGCCTGGTCGCCACCGCCCGCGTCGTCGGCTGCGCCGGCCTCACCGCCGATCACGACGAGATCGCCGCCCACCGGGACGACCTCGTCCTCCTGGACGAGGATCTTTGAGACCACGCCGGCGACCGGCGACGGGATCTCGGTGTCGACCTTGTCGGTCGACACCTCGAGCAGCGCCTCGTCGACCTCGACGGTGTCGCCCTCCGACTTCAGCCAGCGGGTGACGGTTCCCTCGGTCACCGACTCACCCAGCGCCGGCATCGTGACCGTCTGGCCCGCCGACCCGCCGGAGCCGGACCCGCCACCGGACGGTTGCTGGCCGCCGCTCGACTGTTGCTGGCCGCCGCTTGACTGTTGCTGGCCGCCGCCGCCCTGCGCCTGGTCGGCCTCGGGTTCCGACGTCTGCGGGGCCATCGGCTGCTCGGTCGACGGGGCCTCCGGTTCCGGTTGCTCCGGCTCGGGCGCCGAAGCATCGTCGGACCCGGACCCGGACGCGGCCGGCTGGGACGACGGCGCCGAGGCCTCGCTCGACTCGGCCGTTGCCCCTCCCTCGGAGTCCCCGGACCCACCGGAGGCCGCGCCCTCGCCGATCACCGCCAGGTCGGCGCCGACCGGGACGGTCTCGTCCTCCTGCGCGAGGATCTCCTGGAGCGTCCCCGCGACCGGCGAGGGGATCTCGGTGTCGACCTTGTCGGTCGACACCTCGAGGAGGGGTTCGTCGACCTCGACGGAGTCGCCGATGTTCTTGAGCCAGCGGGTGACCGTCCCCTCGGTGACGGACTCGCCCAGGGCCGGCATGGTCACGCGATCGGACATGAGTTGGGGCTCCTCGGATGGCTGCGGGTTGGCGGTCGGTCAGTGGCCCCATCTTGGCCGAGTGCTCGGCCTCGCGGGAGGCGCAGGGTCAGGCGTGGGCGTGCAGCGGCTTCCCGGCGAGGGCGAGGTGCGCCTCGCCGAGAGCCTCGTTCTGAGTCGGGTGCGCGTGCACGAGGTTCGCCACGTCGGACGGGAACGCGTCCCAGTTGACGAGAAGCTGCGCCTCCCCAGCCTGCTCGCTCATCCGGGAACCGATCATGTGCACGCCGACGACCGGGCCGTCCTTCTCGCGGACCAGCTTGACGAAGCCCTGGGTCTGGAGGATCTGGGACTTGCCGTTGCCGCCGAGGTTGTATTCGTAGGTCTCGACCTGTCCGTATGCGTCGCGGGCCTCGGTCTCGGTGAGCCCCACCGAGACGATCTCGGGGTCGCAGTAGGTGACCCGGGGGATGCCCCGGTCCACGACGGGTGCGGGGGAGAGACCGGCGATCTCCTCGGCGACGAAGATGCCCTGCGCGAACCCGCGGTGCGCGAGCTGGGGCCCCGGCACGATGTCTCCCACCGCATACACCTGGGGAACGTTCGTGCGGAGCCGCTCGTCAGTGGGCACGAGACCGCGCTCGACGGTGACACCGGCCTCTTCGTAGCCGAGCCCCTCCGTCGTCGGGCCGCGTCCGACAGCGACCAGCAGCAGGTCGGACTCGACCGACTCGCCGCCCTCGAGCTCGACGGTGACGATGTCGCCCTCCTGCCGTGCGCCGGCGAACCGGACACCGGTGCGGAACACGATGCCGCGCTTGCGGAACGCCCGCTGCAGCTGGTTGGAGACGGCCTCGTCCTCGGCCGCGACCAGCCGCGGCAGCGCCTCCACGACGGTCACCTCGGACCCGAACGAACGGAACACCGAGGCGAACTCGACGCCGATGACGCCGCCGCCGAGGACGACCACCCGGGCCGGCACGTGGTCGATGGCCAGCACCTGGTCGCTGCTCATGATGCGGCCGCCCATTTCGAGGCCGGGCAACGTCTTCGCGTACGAGCCGGTCGCCAGCACGACGTTGCGTCCGGTGACGCGGCGGCCGTCGACCTCAACCGTGTCGGCGGCCACTAGCCGCCCTGATCCCTCGACGAACTCGATCGACCGCGCCGACACCAGGCCTTGCAGCCCTTTGTAGAGCCGGCCGACGACGCCGTCCTTGTAGGCGTGCACGCCACTCATGTCGACCGATTCGAACGTCGACTTGATCCCGAACCGGCTGCCCTCCCGGGCCGCGTCGGCCACCTCGGCCGCGTGCAGGAGGGCCTTGGTGGGGATGCAGCCGTGGTGCAGACAGGTGCCGCCGAGCTTGCCCCGCTCGACGAGCGCGACGGAGAGGCCGAGCTCCGCGGCCCGCAGCGCACACGCATACCCTCCGCTGCCGCCCCCCAGGACCACGACGTCGTAGGGCGTGTCGGCATCAGCCGGCATGAGCAAGCTCCTTCGCAAGCGGGTACCTCCGCATCTTGTCACTGATGCCGTATGCGGGTACCTCCGGGTCAGCGGGTCAAGGCGCGCAGCCGGGTGCAGCTGTCCCGTGTGCTGCCGTTGATGCCGGACGAGGAGTGCTCGAACCAGTCGATCTTGAAGTGACCGTTGGACGGGTTGCCCTCGATGGCCTGGGGGATGAGCGGGCTGCCCGGACCGAGCGCACACCAGATTCCGAAGGACTCCGCGAAGTCCTCGAAGGGGTCGGTGGCGGCGTACGAGTCGACGAACGAACCAGCATGGTGGTCGTAGAAGTCCTGGAACGCCTGGTCCCTCTCGTGGTCCGGCTTCTGCGCCGCGTCGTTCCACCCGTCGACCTCTGCGTCGGACCACGTGTCGTCGAGGAACGTCATGACGTGCCCGTCGTCGCTGAGGCAGCCCTGGCCGGTCCACATCGTCCCGCACGCGGCCGCGCTGGGGGCCGGATCGAGCTGCGACGCGTTCAGGCTCAGCAGGTGGCCGACCTCGTGGGCCACGGTCACGGCGACGTCGAGGTCGGTGGCCCCGTTGGGCGCGATGGCGAGGCGCCACCGGGAGGCGTCGGACTCCGCCGGGACGACCTCGCCGACGTAGAGGTCCGAGGTGCCGCCGGTCAGGAGCGCGTCGAAGACGACGAGCTCCTTGAGGAACGGGCGCACCGTGGCGGGCATCGCCGCGACGATGACGCTCCACAGCTGTTTGTCGCACTCGCGGACCGGGCCGGCTCCGTCGGCCGGCGCGAGGGTACGGCCGTCGACCGCGTACACCCGCTGCAGCTCGGCGCCGACTCCGAGGTCCGACAGGGCCGTGCCGAACGGGTCCTGGACGGGGAAGGTGGCCGCCGTGGGCGGGTTGTCCGCGATGAGGCACGAGTGGTCGAGATGGAGCGCACCGCCTCCGTCCGGCGCGGTCCACGACGCGCCCGTGGCACCGGCCGCCGGCGTCGGGGCGGGGGTCGGCGTGGCGTCCCAGGGCCTGGGGGACGCGACCGGGGTCCTCGACGGAGCGGCGACGTCGCCCACGGCAACGGTCCGGCGGACGGTGCCGTTGAGCAGCACCAACGCGATGGCGCCGTGGACGACGAGGGCCACGACCGACACGACGACGACCGCGACGAGCAGGCCCGATCCGCGGGGCTGCCAAGGGCGCTGCCCACCCTGAGCAACCACGTGCGCAGGGTACCCTCAGCCATGGGCTTGTTCGGCAAGTTGCGCGGCAAGGTGAGTGGGGACGCGCGCCGAACCGATGGTCCAAGCATGGCGGTGGACCGCAAGGCGGTTCGCGACCACCTGCACACCTTCGCCACGACGAGGCGCGGCGTCGAGGCCTATGTCGAGCCGGCGACCAACGTGACCGCGGAGAGCATCGTCCTGGTCGCGACCGACGGCGAGTGGACCCGGCGCGCGGTGGGATCGCGCAAGGCGGCCTTCGAGCTGGCGAAGTCCCTCGACCTTCCCGTCTACGACGTCCTGCTGACCGGATACCCGAAGCGGATGCGGGAGTGGAGCTCGCGACAGCGCCGCGGCCAGGGCTGACCTCAGGACATCCGCGTGGCGGCATCCGTGCCGCGGATGACAGAGTGGAACGCCGACGACGACGGGTGGGAGCGTGACATGCCAGGCAAGGGCAAGAAGAAGGGATCGGCCGGACCCTCGGAGGAGATGAAGGCCAAGTTCCGGGAGGCCCTGGACAAGAAGCACGGGCACGCCGGCATGGACGTCTCGGCCGACGGCGAGACGTCCAAGATCGCCGAAGCGCACGGTCCGGCCAAGGCGCAGCAGATGTTCCGCCGCAAGGCCGGCAGCTGACCTGCCACTAGGTCACCCCACGAAGTTCTCCGCTCCGCTCCGATACTTCGCGGGGACCACGACCAGGTCACCCGACTAGCCTCGGCGGCATGCCTGACCTGAAGCATTCGCCGCTGCACGGCCGCCACGTCGCCCTCGGCGCGAAGATGGCGGACTTCGGGGGATGGGACATGCCCATCGAGTACCCCGGCGGTGGCGTCGTCGCCGAGCACACGGCGGTGCGGGAGCGGGTCGGGATCTTCGACGTCAGCCACCTCGGCAAGGCGTCGGTGACCGGCCCGGGAGCGGTCGAGTTCGCCAACGCCTGCCTCACCAACGACCTCCGCAAGATCGGGCCGGGCCAGGCGCAGTACACGATGTGCTGCGACCCGTCCGGCGGGGTGGTGGACGACCTCATCCAGTACGTCCGTGCTGAGGACGACGTCTTCCTGATCCCCAACGCCGCCAACACGACCGAGGTGGTCCGCCGCCTCGCGGGCGCCGCGCCGAACGGGATCGAGGTCGAGAACCTGCACCTCGCATACGGGATCGTCGCCGTGCAGGGACCCCGGGCCGACGAGGTCGTGCGGTCCTTGGGACTGCCGACCGAGCACGACTACATGGGCTTCGAGATCGCCGTCTGGGAGGGCCGGCCGGTCACCGTCTGCCGCACCGGGTACACCGGCGAGCGAGGTTTCGAGCTGGTGCCGCGCTGGGAGGACACGCCGGCTCTGTGGGACGCGCTCACCGAGGCGATGGCGCCCTACGACGGACTGCCCTGTGGGCTGGGCGCCCGGGACACGCTGAGGACAGAGATGGGGTACCCGCTGCACGGGCAGGACCTGTCGCTCGACATCACCCC
>DATLQE010000396.1:0-3002 GCA_035535335.1 Lapillicoccus sp.
CGTCCACGCGGTACCGCCTGTGAAAGGTCGACAGGTCCAGCTCCGCCACGACATCCAGGACGAACCACGCCAAGTGCCCGTCCGGAAGCCAATCCGCCACCGACGGCGGCAACAGCATCAGCTGATCGCGATCCCCAGACACGAAGTTGTACGGCACACAACGATTCTCGAGCCAACAAGCCCCAACCCCGCGCCCCCACGCCGCCGATTCGCGCGACAGCATCGCTGGCTCAGGTTTTCTGCGATCACTACGAGACCACCGAGACCGGCGCCATGATGGCTAGTCGTCCTATCCGGTAAGGCATCGGAATCTTACTAGGACGCGGCCGCATAATGACTCATCACTCCAATAATGGCAAGCCGGGTCAAGGTCGCTTTTGGGCCACCGGACAAATATCGTGGCAAGCGAGGGGAAGCGAAATGTCGAAGGCGCCGATCGTCTATAAAAGCACGCACCGGATCAAGTTCTCCGAACTCGATCCCTACGACCACGTGAACACGGGGAACTACGCGACCTACTACGTCGATCATCGGATGGAGGGCCTGCGGGACTATGCCGGCTGGGATCTGAAGACCCTGGGGACGTTGCCGTTCATGATGTGGGTCCGGAGAATAGAGATCGACTTTCTACGGCCAGCCCGTGGAGATCAGGAGATCACGATCACGTCGTTCGTGCGCGAATTCCGCGGCTCCGATGCGCTCATCGAGTGCACCATGACCGATTCTGCCGGAAAGGACGTATCGCGTTGCCTGATGATTGTTGCCCACGTCGACAAGGAAACGAATCGGGCGACGGACTGCCCCCTGACCTCATGGCGATATTCCTCGAAAAAACACCTGAGCCGGTGGCTGTTCGGCGTGGGCGGCGTGACTCTGGAGTTGCTGGGTTTCGTTAGGGCCAGCTAGTGCGGCGTGGATCGATCGTTCGGCAACGAATCGTCTGCGGATGGCCCGGGCACCAGATCCTCCGGACCAGTGAGTGTGGGCCGCGCGCAGTCCCGGGGACCGGTGCAGATCCGTCGGGATACACGCCCTTTCTGGGCGATGTGGGTGACCACTCGGTGGGGGTGCCCAGCGCCTGTGGAGCAGGTTCGGCGCTTGGGCGGTGGACGGTTCGTGCGGTCCGGGCGGCCCATCCGGTCGAGCCCTCGGTTCGGCGCGCTGTTGGCCGCCAACCCGAGGAGATGTGCTCGCACGTGCCTGTGGAGTCGAGAGCACCACGCCCTCGAGAGGTAGTCGTGGACCGGCACGCTAGTTCCCGACCGCAACCCACGCGCGACCCCGGCGAGCGCGACGAAGTGAATCAGGCCGGGCCGTGCGCGTCGCGTCCTAGTCGGGCGTCCGCCCTTAAAGCGGCATGTTTGTCGGACGAGCGAGGCCGCCCTCTGCTCGGCAAGGTCGAGCGTCCCGCTGGGGTGCGTCCCATTGGCGTGGTGTCACTCGGCTGTCGCGTGAGGTGAGGCTTTGCTGGTTGGACTATGCCGTGAGTCCGGTAGGGGTGGCTACCTCCTTGGTGACGCTGGTGCCGCGTTGCTGTTATTGCGGCGAGACGGCGACCGCCCCAACGCTGGGAGGGTTGGTTCCCGGCTGAAGGATCTGCCGCGGTTCAGCTGCCCTCTGCGGGTGGTGAACCGATTGGCGGCCTAGCGCGTCCTCCATAGCAGGACGGTCACGACGAACGTGCCCGTCAGATAGGGAGCCCCTCGGATCTGGTGCAGGTGGTGCTGCCCGGATCTGTTGGGGGCCTGCTTCGAGGAGGCGCGTTGATGGGTAGGCGGCGGCTTGGCTTGGTCTCGGGTTTGGCGTTAACGGCGCTGGTCGCCCTGGGCCCGCCGACGGCGGATGCTCACGGGGGTGGGCACGGTGGGTATGTGCAGACCAACTTGGTTTCGGATCAGCCGGGCGTGGCGCAGCTGACCGACTCGCACCTGGTCAACCCGTGGGGGATGTCGCACGGCCCCAACACCCCGATTTGGGTCTCCGACAACGGGACCGATGTCTCGACGTTGTACAACGGCGACGTGAACGGCGGTCCGGTGGCCGTGGTTCCGCTGGTGGTGACCATCCCGGGTGGCGCGCCGACGGGGCAGGTCTTCAACGACACGACGGCGTTCCTGCTGCCCGGCACGACGACGGTGTCGCGGTTCATCTTCATCGGTGAGGACGGTGACCTGTCGGCGTGGGCCGGGGGCACGGCGGCGACCTTGATCAGTCATACCGACAATGCGGTGTACAAGGGCCTGGCCCTCGTCCACAGTCGGTCTGGTCCGATGCTGCTGGCGGCGAACTTCCGGTCCGGCCGGGTCGATGTGTTCGATGGAACGTTCGCCCCGGTGCACAATCCCGGGATGTTCACCGATCCGACGCTGCCGCGGGGGTATGCGCCGTTCAACGTGGCCGAGATCGGCGGCCAGGTGTTCGTGACCTACGCCCTGCGGGACGCCGACGGCGAGGACGATGTCGCCGGCCCGGCGCACGGGTTCGTCAACGTATTCACCTCATCCGGGGTGTTCCTGAGGCGGTTTGCCAGCCACGGGGTGCTCAACTCGCCGTGGGGGATGACGCTCGCGCCGCCGACCTTCGGCCAGTTCGCCGGCGACCTTCTGATCGGCAACTTCGGTGACGGTCGGATCCACGCGTTCGACCCGAACACCGGCGAGGTGCTCGGGATTCTGCGCGGGACCGCGGGTAAACCGCTGGCCATCGACGGGCTGTGGGGCCTCATTGTCGGCGACCCCGTAGCCGGCGGTGTCGACTCTGTCTGGTTCAGCGCCGGACCCGACGACGAGTCACACGGCCTTCTCGGCACTCTCCGCCCGCAGTAGTCGAGGCGTCGGTCCCTGGGGGTCTGACGGGGTCGTCCGCGCGGAGACGGGGTGGGAAACGTGTATACCGCGTTCTTGGCGCGGGCTGGCTACCCTCGCCAGGTGACAAGGCAAGGAGGAGGCCTCGCGCGTGGTTGACTGGAGCAACCGGACGGGCAGGATCTGGCTCATCGTGGG
>DATLQE010000397.1:0-4878 GCA_035535335.1 Lapillicoccus sp.
GCGACGAGCTACCCCGGCCTGGTCGAGAAGGACCTGGCCGAACACGGGGTCCACGCCTCTGTGGTCCGGCTCGACGGCGCGGTCGAGACGGCCATCACCCTCGGCGTCGCCGACGTCATCGCCGATGTCGTGGAGACCGGAGCCACGTTGCGCTCGCAGGGGTTGGACATCTTCGGAGACCCGATCCTCCACAGCGAGGCGGTCCTCATCCGGCGGGTCGGCGCCGGCGAGGAGGCCAACGACGCGGCCTTCGAGGTCCTGCGCCGACGGCTCCTCGGGGTGGTCACCGCGCGCACCTACGTGATGCTCGACTACGACGTACCGGCCAACCTCGTCGACGAGGCCTGCGGGATCACGCCCGGTCTCGAGTCGCCGACCGTGTCGCACCTGCAGGACCGCACCTGGTGCGCCGTCCGCGCCATGGTGCCGCGGGGCATGACGAACCGGGTCATGGACGAGCTCTACGACCTCGGCGCTCGGGCCATCCTCGTCACCGACATCGCGGCCTGCCGGCTCTGAAGCGGCGGACTCGCATACCCCGTGGTCGCCGACGAGGACTTCCGGCCGTTCCGGAGCCGGCGAGGCCGGCTCGTCGCGACGGTCATGGCTGTGCTGTCACTCGTCGTCTTCGGGGCGGTCGCCGTTCTGCTTCCGTCCAACGCAGGGCTCACCACGTGGCAGCCGGCCGACCGCGTCCTGGTCGGCGGCATCGGGGTGGTCATCGCGCTGGTCTGCTGGCGGTATGCGACGATCCGCGCCGTCCCAAGCCTCGACGGGCTCCTCGTGCGGAACCTCGTCGCCACCCGGACGGTGGCCTGGTCTCAGGTCATCGACGTCGAGTTCGGCGGCGGAGCACCGTGGGTCACCCTCGAGCTCGACGACACCGACACCCTGGCGGTGATGGCGATCCAGCGTGCCGACGGGCAGCCGGCGATGGCCGAGGCGCAGCGCCTGGCCGGACTGGTCCGCGACCTCGGCGAGGCCCGCGACCGCGGTTGAGCTGTGCCTTTGGAACGATGGTTCCGTGTCTGCACCGCGTCGCTGGTTCCTGGTCCGCGTCGACCTCTTGAGTGGCCGCGGAGAGGAGTTCGACCCGCCTCCGGGCCGGGTTCTCCTCGTTCCGCCCTTGGCCACCTTCGAGCAGCTGGCGGAGGGCATCAACACGGCCCTTGGGCGGTGGGATCTCAATCACCTGAGCCGTTTCACGCTCGCGGACGGCACGAGCGTCGAGGACGCGGAGACCCGAGCCGAGTCCATCCAGGGCGTCTTCGCCGACGGGATCCCGGGGACCGCACTGCTGAGCGAGCGGGTGAACACGTTGGTCCGATCCCATGACCGGTTCACGTACGTCTTCGACTTCGGTGACGACTGGATCCACCTCTGCACGCACGAGGGCTGGGCCGATCCCGAGGAGACGAGAGGTCTGCCGCAGCGGATTTGGCCGACGTGGGGGTGGGGCACGCTACCGGACCAGTACGGACGTCGCTGGGCCGAGGACGACGGCCAGTCGCCGCCCCCGGACCGGGTGGTCTCGGCAGAAGACCGGGAGTTGTATGGCGGTCGCCGGCCACCTGCCCCGATGCCGATGGTGGACCTCCGCCGCGTTCGGGTCGCGGGACATGAGGGTTCGGCCAAGGCCCTGACCGACGCCATCACCGGCGTCCGGCTCGACCCCGCACTCCAGCAGGTCGGCACCGTGCTGCTGAGCCTGTGGCGCGCTGGCTCGGCGGCCGACCGACGGACGCTGGAGCCCTACGCGGCCGCACTGCTCACCCGGCTGGGCTTCCGCCGGTTCGAGGGCGACGACATCCTCCAGACAGAGCTGCTGGCCGTGCTGCAGGGCCGATCGCTGGAGGGTGATGTGCTCACGGTCGATCTCGACGAGCTCTCCACCGACATGGGGAGCCGCTCGGAAGAGCCGGGGGCCTACCTCAACTCACGCACGGGCGAGGTCGTGTCGGCCTTCCTGACCTCCGAGGCGAACGTAGGTGAGGACGCCGTCGTGGACATCGAGTCCGAGGAGTGGCTCTATCTCGTCGACGACGGCGAATCCGGGTGGAACGACATGGCGCAGTTCGTCGAAGCGTTGCCCGCGGGTGCTGTCCGAGACCGGTTGGCCGACGCGATCGAAGGACGGGGCGCCTTCTCGAGGTTCCGACAGGCCGTCGACGACGCGGATCTCGGCGGCGAGTGGCATGCCTTCTCCGACGACCGCAAGTGGGGCAGGACTCGCGCCGAACTAGCGCGTCTAGGCATCCGCATTTAGTAGTTCGGCTCACGCGAGGCGCTCGATCGTCGTGACCACCGACGTCACCGACGGCGTCCGGGGCGTCGACGAGAACCCGAACCGGCACGGCGGGTCCACCGGCGCGACCGTCCCGAGCGGGTTCGCATCGAAGGAACCCGACGCCGACGTGACGAGTCGGAGGTCGGTCGCGCCGTACCACTCGCGCCGACCTTCGCGCGCGGCGCCGCGGGTACGGACGCCGTCCAGGACCCGCGCCGCCACCGGGTCGACGAGCGTCGCCCACCGGGTGCTCGTCGCCAGCCGCCGCGGCACCGTCCGGAGCAGCCACCCCAGCCGGGTTCGCCGGCCGAACCCGACTCGCAGCCTCAGCGACGGGCTGGAGATCTCCCACCCGGAGTCGGCCTCGGAGAGCGAGACCGGCTCGACCCGGATCTCGTCGAAGACGTACGTCGCCTCGATGACCTCGCGGACCGCCTCGGATGGCGCGAGCAGGACACGATGCCCGTCGGGTCGCTCGACCATGACGTCAGCGAAGGCGCCCAGGGGCGTCCGTGCCCAGTTGCCGACGACGAGCCGGATCCCGGAGGTCGTGCCGACGCCGGCGATCCGGCCTTCGTAGCGCTCGCGGACCGACGACGCTGAGCGCGTCACGAGGTCCGCTCGGGGAGCCCAGCCCGATGCAGGGCGCGCTCGACGACGTCGGCCATCACCGCGTACCCACGGTCGTTGAGGTGGAACGAGTCCGGAGCGAGGAGCCCCCGCCACGACCGGGGTCCTTCCGTGCGCATGTCGGCGAGGACGATGCGGCCGGCCGCCGCCCGCTGGCGCAGGAGGGCGTCGACGCGGCGGGCCTCCCGGTGCGGGTTCGGCAGGTTCATGACGACGGCGTCGTCCGGCAGGCGGTCGACGAGGGTGGCGAAGCGGTCCACCAGTCGGCGCCGGTGAACCGGTGACACGACGTCGTTGGACCCGATCACCACCGTCACGAGGGCGGCCGGACCGGACGACCCCACGACCGCTTCGAGCGCCGGCAGCTGGTTCGCGAGGACGTCGTCGACCCGGGCCCCAGTGACGGAGAGGTTGACGACGCGGTGCTCCCATCCGGCATCAAGGAGTCGCGCGGAGAGCTGGCCGACCCACCCGCGGTCGAACGCGGAGGCTCCGATGCCCTGGGTCATCGAGTCCCCCAGGGCGACCCACAGCGGTCCGGTGGCGGCCAGCGCCGCTCGGTTCGCGCGTGCCCAGGCGGCCGCATACGGCTCGGTCTGCGCCTGCACCGCGCGCACCCGCGGGAGGAGCCGGCCGAGCACCTGGACAACCGGACCCGGCGAACGCGGTCCGAGGTCGGCGAGGGCGTCGTCGATGATCATGCGGCGCCGACCTTCGGCAACCGGGGACGCAACACGAAGCAGATGACCAGCTGCGGCACCATCAGCGCAGCGAGGACGATCCAGACCGGCTCGAAGCCACCCGTCGCGTCGCGGAGGGCGCCCATGGCCAGGGGGCCGACCGAGGACAGGCCGTACCCGATGAGGAAACCCATCGCGCTGAGACCTCCGCTCGCGTGCGGTGTCGCGGCGAACCGAACGAGCAGCACGAGGGCCAGGGCGAACGCGCTGCCTTGTCCGAACCCGATCAGCGCCGCCCAGAACCACGGCGCGGCGGTCGGGGCCACGCCGACGCCGACCAGCCCGGCCGCCGCCGCGATGGTCGCGGGGACGAGGAGGAGCCGCAGGTCGTGCACCCGGTCGCTGAGCACCGGCATGAGCAGTCCCGCGAGGATCTGGACCGCGGCGAACGCCGACAGGAGGTAGCCCGCGTCGTCGGCCTCCCAGCCGAGCTTCACGTAGGACGGCGCCAGCCAGGCGAGGGTCGAGTAAAAGGCGAAGGACTGGGTCACCAGGTATGCGGCGATGAGCCACGCCGTCGCGCTGCGCCAGGGCAGCGCGCTGCCGACCGACAGCGCAGTGACCTCCGCGCGGTGCCGCCACACGACGCGACCCAGCGGCGCCCACGCGACGAGGCCGAGCACTCCAAGGACGGACCAGGCGGCGAGCGACTGCTCCCACGAACCCAGCGCGGTGGCCAGGGGTTCCGCCATCCCGGCACCGATGGTCGCCCCCACCATGATCGCCAGCATGTAGACGCCCGTAAGCAGCCCGACCCGCTCCGGCCGGAACAGCGTCTTGACCAGCCGCGGCAGCAGGGTGCCGACAACGGCGATCCCGATGCCGACGACCAGCGTCGCCGCGTACAGGACCACCACGTTGGATCCGGCGAGCCGCATCGCCGAGCCGAGGGTCAGGAGCAGGGTGGCGGTCATGACCACCGGTGCCGAGCCCCAGATCGTGCTGGCCCAGTGCGCGACCGGAGCGAAGATCCCCATGCACAGCACCGGCAGGAGGGTGAGGACGCCGAGCCAGGCGTTGGTGAGGTGCAGCTCCGCCTGGATCTCCGGGACCAGCGGTGGGACGCCGGCCAGGGCCGGCCGCAGGTTGGCCGCGACGGCGATGAGCGCGACGACGATGACCCACGACGGCGGCAACCACGGAAAGGCCCCAGGCGCCGATGACGTCGAGGTGGACGACGCGGCGCGCTCGGGAACGGTGCTCGACATGGCTCGGCCAGTG
>DATLQE010000398.1:0-2815 GCA_035535335.1 Lapillicoccus sp.
CGTGCCGGTGGTCGTCGACAAACCGCTCGGCGTCGACGCATCGTCGGCGTTGGAGGCGGTGGATGCGGCGCAACGCCAAGGCGTTCCGCTGACGGTGTTCCAGAACCGCCGGTACGACCCGGAGTTCCGCACTCTGGCTCGGGTCGTCTCCGACCGCCTCGTCGGTGACGTCCTGCGCGCCGAGCTGCGGTGGGAGCGGTGGCGACCGGTGCCCAAGCAGCGCTGGCGCGAGAACGCCCCGCCGGAGGAGGGCGGCGGCCTGCTGCTCGACCTCTTTCCCCACCTCCTCGACCAGGCCTGCGTCCTCTTCGGCCAGGTCGAGACGGTGTATGCGGAGCTGTTCGCCTACACGACGGTCGGCGAGGACACCGCGTTCCTCAGCTGCCGGCATACCTCCGGCGTCGTCTCGCACCTCGGCTCGACCTCGCTGGCCGCCGCCCCTGGACCATGGCTGCGGCTGCTCGGCCGTCAGGGTGCGTTCGTGGTCGGGGGCCTCAACGAGGAGCCGACCGCCTTTTCGGAGTGGATGCCCTCCGACGAGGGGCACCTCGGCTGGCTGGTGCGCGCCGACGGAAGCCGAGAGGCAGTGGCTCGAGTCCCGGGAGACCAGGCCGACTTCTACCGCCAGGTCGCCAAGGCGCTGACCCAGCCGGACGCCGCGATGCCGGTAGACCCGCGTGACGCCGTCCACACGTTGGCCGTGATCGACGCGGCCCGCACCAGCGCGACAACCGGTCGGGTGGTGGAGGTGGTGACCCCCGGCCAGGCTCCGTGAGCTGTGGATAACGCCGGAGGGTCGTCGCCGGTTTCGCCACGATGACCGGGTGACCCTTCTCGCTCCCACGCTCATTCGGTATGCCGGTCCGCCCGCCGTGCCGGGGTACTCCGTCGGTGAGTTCCTCGGGCGGGGGACGACGGGGATCGTCTGGGCCGCGCAGTGCCACGAGACCGGAGAACGGGTTGCGCTGAAGGTGATCGAGCCCGACGGGATGGATGGCGTCGACCCAGACGTGGCCGAGCGGGAAGAGGCGCTGGGCCGGCGGGTAGTGGGTTCCCACCTCGTCACAGTTCGCGGCGCCGTGCCCCTCGAGGACGGCCGAGTGGCGCTGGCGATGAAGCTGGCGGACGGCGGCAGTCTGCGCGACGTCGTGACCATCCGGGGCGCGATCCCGCTCGGCGAGGTCGTCACCGCTCTGACGCCCTTGGCCACGGCGCTGGCCGAGCTGCACGAGGCCGGAGTCGTCCATGCCGACGTGGCGCCGGCCAACGTCCTCTTCACGCCCGACGGCCGACCGATGCTCGCCGACCTGTCCTCCGCGTGGCTCGCCGAGGACGGGTGGCCGATCCGGTCACGGGGCACGTCAGGGTTCACTGCGCCAGAGGTCGCGCTCACTCGACCTCCGGTCCCGACGAGCGACGTGTGGTCACTGGGAGCGCTGGCGTGGTATGCGCGGACCGGTGGGCTCACACCCCCGCGGTGGCTGGGCGACCTGCACTGGTCCGGGGCGGTCGGTGGTGGCGATGACCCGGGTGGAGATGACGAAAGCGGGACCGTGGACGATGTCGTAGCGGCCGTCGGACCCGAGCTGTCGCCGCTGCTGATCCGCATGCTCGCCGCGGATCCAGACGTCCGTCCGTCCGCCGCAGAGGTGGCGCTGGCGCTGTATCGGGTGGCGCCGCCCGAGCCGGTTGGTCTGGTCGGCCGCCACCCGGATCCGGCCGCCGCGGTGACGACCCGCATCCGGCGCGACGCCGCGGAGACCCGGTCGCGTTCCCAGCTGCGGGCTCTGGAGCGGCATGAGGAGCGCCGGGCTCGGGGAGCCATGCGACGACGGCGGGTTCGCCGACTGCTGCGTCCCTGGGACCGCGGACCAGAGACGTCCTCCGCCGGAGCGCGAGCCTGGTCGTGGCGGGTTCGGCTCGTCGTCGTGGCGCTGGTTGGCGTGGTCCTGGCTGGCGGGATGCTCGGTCTTCTCGTGCTGACCGGCGAACCCATCGGACTGGGTTCGGGGAGCGGTGCGGCGTGGCCGCCATCGATCGGCGACCGGTCCGCCTACGTGGGGCCGGCGACCGCCTCGCCAGCGGCTGGCGCGGACGCGGATGGGTCGGCCACCGCTGAGCTCGCCGGGTTGTGCTCCGGCGCGGACGGTGCTGCCGCCACGGCGTCGGGATCATCGAGCGACGACGTCACCTGTGACCCGGTCGGCGTGCTGAAGCGTCTGGCCGACCTACGGGCCGCGGCTCTGCTGGCGGCCGACCCGGTTCTCCTCCTCGGGGCCGAGCCGGTGGGTTCTAGCGCCTACGAGAGCGACGTGAAGACGGTGACCCGTCTGCGCGAGCAGCGGCAACGCTATGTGGACCTGACGTTCACGGTCCGGTCCGCGGACGTGGTCAGTGCCAGCCCGGCGAGCGTGGTGCTGAGGGCGGTGGTCGACCGATCTGCATACCGGGTCGCGGACGATGCCGGTGCGACTCAGCAGGTGGGGGCGGCGCCCGGCAGCCCACTGCGCTACACGCTGTCGTTGGCCGACGGCGACTGGCGGCTCACCGAGTTCGGCCCACTGTGAGCGAACGCCAGCGCGGCGTGGCAGGTCCGGATCAGATGATGGTTGCGACCGCGCTCGAGAGGGTGTCGTGGACCCACTCGAAGCCGCTCTCGCGAAGGCGAGCCGGGACGACGCGGCGGCTTCCCGTCACCTCACCAGAGAACTCGCCGAGCACTGCCCGGAGTGCGAAGGCCGGGGCCGGCAGGAGCGTGGGCCGACCGAGCTGGCGACCGATCTCGGCGACCAACTCCTTCTGGCGCAAGGGCTCC
>DATLQE010000399.1:0-4887 GCA_035535335.1 Lapillicoccus sp.
TCCCCGGCGTGGACGAGCCGATAGACCGTCATCTTCGACACGCGCATGATCGAGGCGACCTCGGCAACGGTCAGGAACCGCACCTCGGCGAGCTGCCGCTCTGTGGACATGGTGACCCTCGATCTGCCCCGCTCAGCGCCGGCTTCCCCTCCGGCGGTCGACTGCACGGGTGCAAGAGGTCACTCTAGGGGCACGTGTGACGCTTGGGGAAGCCGGCCGCGAGCCTCACGCCGAGCGAAGTCAAGCCGACACGCCGTTATGCGTGTCAACGCGCCGCGTGCAGTGACTGCGCATCGCTCATCCCTCCCCCACCCCCCAGGGTTCGAGAGGCCGAGTTTGGTCGCTCTCAGCGCGCTCAGAACGACCAAAGGTGGCCTCTCGCGCACAGGCCGGGGGCGTTGGGAAGTCCAGCTCCGTCAGTCGAAGTAGACGTCCAGTCCGTGCAGCGGGAAGACCGCCTGGCGCGTGGCCATCACGGCGCGGTCCACGGGATCCTCCGGGTCGTAGCCGAGGTCCCACGAGCGCCACCACAACGGCCCGGCGTCCGGCGTCCGGTCGCCCATGCGGAACGGCGCCGGCCGCCCCGTGAGCTCCCGGACGTGCTCGCGCCAGTCCTCGGGGACGGGCTCGGTGACGGCGATCGGGCGGTGGGCCGCGATGGCCGTGAGATGCGTCCACGCCCGCGGCACGACGTCCACGACCTCGTACCCGCCGCCACCGAGCGCGACCCAGCGTCCGTCGCATACCGAATGACTGAGCCGGTGGAGCGCGTCCGCGGCCTCGCGCTGGGCGTCCACCGTGAGGGCGAGGTGGGCCAGCGGGTCCTGGAAGTGGGTGTCGCAGCCGTGCTGGGTCACGAGGATCTGCGGCTGGAACGCCCGGACCACGGGCAACGCCGTCGAGTGGAAGGCCCGCAACCATCCGGCGTCGGCCACTCCAGGAGGGAGTGCGATGTTCGTGGCCGAGCCCTGCGCGTCGGAGCCGCCGATGTCGGACGGCCAGCCGGTACCCGGGAACAGCGCCCGCCCGGACTCGTGGATCGACACCGTGAGAACCCGCTCGTCGTTCCAGAAGATCCGCTCCACGCCGTCCCCGTGGTGGACGTCGACGTCGACGTAGGCGACCCGCTCGACCCCGTGGTCGAGCAGCCACCGGATCCCGATGGCGACGTCGTTGTAGATGCAGAAGCCGGACGCGGCCTCGGGCATGGCGTGGTGCAGGCCGCCACAGAAGTTGACGCCGTGCGACGTCTGCTCCGTCCACACGGCCTCGCAGAGGTCGCGCGTCCCCGCGACGACGCGCGCGCTCGCCTCGTGCATGCCCACGAACGCGGGATCGTCGTCGGTGCCGAGCCCGTAGGCGTCGTCGGCCTGGTCGGGGTCGGCGGACGCCGCCTTCACGGCGGCGACGTAGGCGGCGCTGTGCACCGTCTCGAGCTGGGCGTCCGACGCGACGCCGGGGTCGAGCCGGCGCACGTCCTCGTGGTCGAAGAGGCCGAACGCGTCACAGAGCCGGGCGGTGAGGTCGAGGCGCATCGGCGACATCGGGTGGGCCGGACCGAAGTCGTACCGCGTGAAGCCCGGGTCCCAGACGACCTCTGCCTGCGTCGGCATGGGCGTGACGTTACCGATGATCGGCGCAGGGGGCTCAGAGAACCTCGGGCCGGCCGCGGTCCTCACCGAGGGGGAGGACCATGGCGATCTCCTCCTCGTCGTCGCCATCGCCGTCCCCGGGGACCACGCGCATCGGTCGCCGGGAGTCGGTGGGGCGGAACCCCATCCCACTCGCGAAGGCCACGGCGCGCCCGTTGTCGGTGCCCACCCAGTACGACACGTGGGTGCGCCCGTCGCGGCGAGCGCGGTCGGCACTGGCCTCGACCAGCTTCGTCGCCACTCCGGTACCGCGGGCGTCCGGGGCGACCCAGAGCCCGAAGATCTCCGCGACCCGGCCCTCCTCGTCCTTGCCCTGCCCGAGACTGACCACCCCGACCGGCTCGCCGTTGGCGTTGCCGTCCCCGTCCACCGGAACCGCGACGAGCCGCACCGACCGACGCATCCGAAGCCGCCAAAGATCCTCGTCGAAGCCCTTTTCCGCATCGACCGTCGCGACGAAGGCGTCGGGCGAATCTTTAAGCGCGGCAAGGCGAATCGCCTTGAACTCCTCCCACTCCTCCTCGCTCAGCGAGCGCACCGTCACGTCGGTCATGGCGTCAGCCTCCCACGTCGTCCGTCGGTGTCGGGACCTGGGTGTCGAGGACCCTCTCCATGCCCAGCTCGTCGAGCTCCGGGGTGTGCGGCAGCGGTTTCCGGGTGCCGTCGAGGACGAAACCCATCCGCTCGTAGAGCCGCCGGGCCGGCTCGTTGGTCTCGGTCACCTCGAGGACGACGCGGGACCGGCCGCGGGCTGCCGCCTCGTCGACCACCGCCTGCACCAGGCGCTCGCCCACGCCTTGGCCCCGAGCGCACGGGACGACGTACATCGCCACCAGGGTCGAGGCGTCGGTGGGTGTCGCGGGGTCGTCCCAGATCCCCACCGACCCCACCGGGTCGCCGTTCAGCCGCGCCTGGAAGTGACACTGGGTGGCGAGCCGCTCCCGCCACGTGTCCTCGTCGAACCCGGCCACGTCGGCGTACCGCGTGTAGAACGCGTCCGGCGCGGCCCGCAGCATCTCCAGCCGCAGATCTCGGTGCGATCGCCAGTCGTCCGGCGTGACGCGGTGGATCGTGAGCGTCACGGGTTGCCGGCGGCCAGCTCGTGTGACCGCGAGGCGGCCGCCTCCATGGCGGTGATGAAGGCGGCCCGCACCTTGTGGTCGTCGAGCTGGCGCAGCGCCGCCACCGTCGTGCCGCCCGGGGATGACACCCGCTCGCGCAGCACGGTCGGGTGCTCGCCGGTCTCCTTGAGCATCGTGGCCGCGCCGAAGAGCGTCTGGACGACGAGCTCGGTGCTCGTGGCCCTCGGCAGGCCAAGCACCACGCCGGCCTCGATCATCGCCTCGACGACGTAGAAGATGTATGCGGGTCCGCTGCCGGAGATGGCCGTGACGGCGTCCTGGTAGTTCTCGGGAACGCGCACCACCCGGCCGCACGAGCGCAGCAGCGCCTCCGCCTCCTCCAGGTGGTCGTCGGTGCAGTGCCGACCAGGGGATATGGCTGCCATCCCCTGGTCGACGAGGGCCGGCGTGTTGGGCATGACCCGCACCACCGACGAGCCTTCAGGGAGCCGCGACTCGAGGAAGTCGGTCGTGATGCCCGCCGCGAGGGAGACGACGAGGTTGCCGGGGGCCACGTGGTCGCGGATCTCCGCCAGCAGGCCGTGCATGTCCTGCGGTTTCACGACGAGGACCAGCACGTCCGCGCTCTCGGCGGCGGTCGCGTTGTCGAGGACGCTGACGCCGTACTTGGCGTTGAGCTGAGCCGCGTGGTCAGCTCGCTTCTCGGTGATGGTGAGGTCGGCGACGTCCCGTCCGGACCGAATCAGTCCAGACAGCAACGTCTCTCCCATGACGCCGGCGCCGAAGATCGCCGTGGTGGCCACCCGAGGTCAGCCCCTCGTCGCCACGCCGCGCAGGAAGAAGGCCAGGTTTCCCGGCTTCTCGGCCATCCTGCGCATGAGGTAGCCGTACCACTCCTCGCCGTAGGGGATGTAGACGCGCATCTGGTCACCCCGGTCGGCGATGCGCTGCTGCTCCT
This sequence comes from Lapillicoccus sp., assembly GCA_035535335.1. Lineage (GTDB taxonomy): Bacteria > Actinomycetota > Actinomycetes > Actinomycetales > Dermatophilaceae > Lapillicoccus. The sequence continues at coordinate 3,693 of DATLQE010000399.1, forward strand.
CGGGCCGGATGCCGTAAAGCATCTGGTATTCGAAGGACTTCGGGTCGCGGCCGTTCTTCGCGGCGAGCGCACCGGCGATCTCGACCAGCCGTGGGTCGTGGCTGGCGATCATCGGGTACCCCTCGCCCGCCATGAGCACCTTGAGGCAGCGCACGTAGGACTTGTCGATCTCCCCGGAGGACTGGTACGCGACGGACTCGGGCTCCTTGTAGGCGCCCTTGCAGAGCCGGACCCGACTGCCCTCGTGGGCGAGATCGGCGCAGTCGGCCTCGGTGCGATGGAGGTATGTCTGCAGCACGGCTCCCACGTTCGGGAAGTCCCGGCGGAGCTCGCGCAAGGTCTCGAGAGTGGCGTCCGTGGTCGTGTGGTCCTCCATGTCGAGGGTGACCGTCGTGCCCGCGTTCGCCGCCGCCTGGCAGATCTGACGGGCGTGCTCGAGGGAGATCTTGTCTCCGTCGCCGGGTAGCGCCTGGCCCACGGCGGACAGCTTGAGCGACGCCTCGGCGGTCCCGTCGGCGGTGAGGCCTGCCTCGGCCAGGGCGGCGATGAGCGCCAGGTAGGCGTCGCGCGTGTGCTGGGCCTGGCGCAGCTCGGTCGTGTCCTCGCCGAGGTAGTCGATGGTCGACATCCGGTGTCGGTTGGCCAGGCCGCTCGCTGCCCGAACCGCGTCATCGGTGCGAGCCCCGGGGACGAACCGGTGAACCACGTTGCGGCTCACCGGCGCTCGCTCCACGAAGTCGCGCACTCGGGTTGACGCGGCGAGTTGAAGCATGCCGTTGCGCAGCAGGTCACTCGGCTCCACGGGAGCAATCTAGCGCCGGGACGCCGCCGGTCCGCGGGTCGGTACCGAACGTGGCGAGACCTAGGCTTCCGACATGCCCACGTCGCTGACGTTCGAGGAGCACGGGACGGGGATCGGCGACGCGTGGACCGTGCTCCGGGACAACGCGGCCAGGGCGGGCCTCGCGGCTCCGGTGCCGACCTGCCCGGGCTGGACGGTGCGCGACCTGGTGGCCCACCAGGGAATGGTGCACCGCTGGGCCGCCGGCTGCGTCCGGGGTGACGTCGCCGACGCCGAGGCCTGCGCAACGATCGAGCGCGAGGGACTGGCGTCGCCCGACCCGCTGACGTGGCTCGACGAGGGAGCCCGCGACCTGTTGTCGGCGCTGGCCTTCGCCCCGGCCGATCTCGACGT
>DATLQE010000400.1:0-3735 GCA_035535335.1 Lapillicoccus sp.
GATGCGTTCCGCATGGGAGCGTTTTACCCACCCTGTCGTGGGGCAAACCGGATACGCCGGCGTGAGCCGAACCATTGACCATGCACGAGAGGGATCGCAGCGTGAGCCGAGACACCAAACGCGACCATGTCCCCGCCTCGGGGGCGGAAACGGGCCAGGACCAGGACCTCGACAGCCCAACCGATCTCCCCAAGGAGTCGCTGAAGGACGTCCTCAAGCGGGCCCGGGTGGAGTTCCGCAACGACCATCTGACCGACCTCGCCGCCGGCCTGACCTACTACGCGGTTCTGTCCGTCGTGCCTGCCCTCATCGTGCTGGTCTCGCTGCTCGGGCTCATGGGGCCGGACGCCACGAAGCAGGTCGTGGAGCAGGCCAACGCCATCGCTCCCGGCTCGAGCGCCGAGCTGATCCAGACCTTCATCCAGCAGGCCCAGGCCAACCAGAGGGGGGCCGGCTTCGGTGCCATCCTCGGGCTGGCGGTCGCGCTTTGGTCGGCGTCCGGTTACGTCGCCGCGTTCATGCGCGCCTCGAACGTCGTCTACGACATCGGCGAGGGCCGACCGATCTGGAAGACGATCCCGCTGCGGATCGGCCTCACCGTCTTCGCCCTCGTGATCCTGCTCATCGGCGTCCTCATCGTCGTACTCAGCGGACCCGTCGCTCAGCAGATCGGCGACCTGCTGGGGCTCGGTGAGACGACGGTCCTGGTCTGGAACATCGTGAAGTGGCCGGTCCTCGTGGTTCTGATCTCGGTGCTCCTCGCGGTGCTCTTCTGGGCCGCTCCCAACGCCAAGCAGCAGGGCATCAAGTGGGTGAGTCCCGGAGGCGTCATCGCGGTGCTCATCTGGCTGGGCGCCTCCGCGCTCTTCGCGCTCTACGTGACCCTCTTCGCCTCCTACAACAAGACTTACGGCTCCCTGGCCGGAGTGGTCATCTTCCTGGTATGGCTGTGGCTGACCAACATCGCCGTCCTGCTCGGCATGGAGATCAATGCGGAGCTCCAGCACGGCCGGGCCATCGCTGAAGGCCTCCCACCGGAGGTCGAGCCGTTCGCGGAGCCGAGGGACACTCGCAAGATGGACGAGGGCGAGACCCGAGACGTCGCCGAGGCCGAGCGCGAGCGGCAGAGCTGACGGGGTTGCGAAGGCCGGCCTGGCCGGCGTCGAATTGACGCCGGCCAGGCGATCGTTGCGTTCCCTCAGGACACGAGTGCGTCGAGGGCCTTCTTGAGCGCACTCGGCGCCTGCGGCGTGTGAGGCGCCTTCTTCTTCGCGGCCAGCAGCTGCTCGCCGAGGTCCTGCAGGGCCTTGCGTCCTAGCCCGTCGCGGACCTTGGGGAACCACTCCTGTTCTTCCTCGTCCATGTGATGGGTGACGTTCTCGATGAGCACCGTGGTCTTGGCCTCGAACCGCTCGTCGTCCGGCGACATCTGCGACAGCTCGATGACGAGGACGTCGGCCACGTGATGCTCTTCGTACGACTCGAGGATGTCGTCCTCGAGGTCGGGCAGCAGCCGGCGCACCTCGGGATACATCACCTCGTTCTCGATGTACGTGTGCACCGTGAGCAGCTCGATGACCTTGTCGACGATGGCGCCCTTGCGGGCGTCCGTCGTGCTCGGCTTCTGGAACTCCTTGAACAGGCGGCGCACCTCGGTGTGGTCGTTGCGCAGCAGCACGATGGCATCAGTGGACAAGGGTGGACCTCCCGGGTCTCCGTACCGACATCTCTCTCCGACAGCACTGGCGTTACCCCGGCCGGCCGCTCTCTAAGCAACGGCCCGCCGCGGGCGCCCGAGTGGCGTGCGCTCAATGGCCTCAACGCATACCGGCCGGTCCCCTCACTCGGGTGGGGCCGGCCTACCTTCGGCCAGCATCGCCAGTCGCCGCAGTGTCTCGCGGTTGCGCAGGGCGATGAGGGGCTGGCGCACGACCGGCGGGACCAGTGCTCCCGGCCCGCTCACCGCGTCCTCGGTCAGGAGCACCGTGCAGCGGTCGCCCTCGGGGCGGACCTCGATCTGGACGCGGGCTTCGCCGGCTGGCCAACCGCGAGCCGTGAGCTCCAGCAGCCGCCCCTCCTCCTCCCGCACCACGTGGGTCTGGTCATTGAGCAGCAACGGCCACGTCCCGAACGAGTGGTGCATGCGGCTGCCCGGTCGTGGCCAGCCGGGATCAACGGCCCGGATCCGCGCCGTTCCCACCACCCAGGAGGAGAAGGTCCACCCGTCGGCGATCACCGCCCACACCGCCGAGGCGGATGCCGCGACCTGGCGGCTGACCGGGTGGGCGTGGGAAGACATGTCGGCCTGTTCGCTCATCGACGGACCACCGCCTCGTCGGCGATGGGCTCGAGGACGTTGCCGGGGTTCGGTCCGACCGGCTCCTCGGCCAGGGCGATGCGCGACATCAGTGGGGTGACCAGCCGGTCGTAGAGACCCGGCATCAACCGGAACGCGGTCACCATGATCCAGTTGAACGGACCGACGTTGACCTCCCGTCGCGGCGTCTCCAGAAGCCGCACGATCTCCTTGGCCACGCGGGCCGGTGAAGCGACCGGGGGTGGAGGCTGCCCATGACGTCCGAGGTAGGTGCCGGCCAGCCTGTAGATCTCGGTGTCCACTCCGGCCGGGGACACCATGGACACCCCGATACCCGGGGTCTCGCGGGCTTCCACCTGCAGGGTCCGCACCAGTCCCTGCAGGCCCCACTTCGCGGTGACGTAGCTGCTCATGCCGGGAACGGCCATCTTGCCCAGGATGGACCCGACGAAGACCAGGCGCCCGTAGTCGCGGTCGGCAAAGGCGTTCAACGCCTGTCGGGCGACACGCGCGGCTCCACCGAGCGTGGTCGTCACGGACGACTCCCACACGTCGGCCGGGACGTCCTCGAAGCGACCGTAGGCCAGGACGGCCGCACAGTGCACCACCCCGTCGATCCGGCCCAGCTGGGTCCGCGCCTGGTCGAAGGCGGCCTCGACGGCCTCGTCCTCGCGGACGTCGGTCGGGACGACGAGGACCCGGGCTCCGCGCTCACGGCACTCGGCAGCGACGGCCTCCAGAGGGCCCCTCGCGCGGGCGCACAGCACCAGGCCGACACCGGGTTCGGCGAGCATCAACACCGTCTCGCGGCCGATGCCACGCGACGCTCCGGTCACGAGGTACACGCGAGCCAGGTCCTCGTCGGTCACACCATCTCCGCTCTGTCGCATCCGAATCACGTCATCGCCTCGTCATCGCCTCGTCATCGCCGCGTTACCCCTGAGAGGTGCGGGCTGAACGCCCTCCGTGCCTCCGGTCCGGAGCAACCGGGCCCACGCAGTCTGAGCCATTCGCCGTCGCACCGCTCCCCACGGTCCAGCGGCCTTGAGCGCGCACTGTGCCGCGTTCCAGCCGCAGGCGCCGTGGACCCCGCCACCGGGATGTGCCGATGCGCTGGCCAGATACAGGCCGTCGATCGGTGTCTCCGGGCGGCCGAGGCCGGGTACCGGCCGGAAGATGAGCTGCTGGTGGACCGCGGACGTCCCGCCGTTGACGGCACCGCCGACGAGATTGGCGTTGGCGCGCTCCAGGTCGTACGGCGACTGCACGTTTGTGGCCAGGCGGGAGTCGAGGAACCCGGGCGCCACCCGCTCGATCGCCTCGTGGATGCGGTCGACGTGTCGGTCCAGGCGCTCGCCGGACCAGTCGAGTCCGCGAGGCACATGGGTGTACGCCCAGGCCGACTCGGTTCCGGCCGG
>DATLQE010000401.1:0-3466 GCA_035535335.1 Lapillicoccus sp.
TTCGGTGCGCCACGGTTGGCGGCCGGTCAGGACGAGTGGCAGCCCCTCGTCGACCGGTGAGAAGTCGCGCAGAACCGAGGTGACGATCTCCGACATCGACCCGCCGATGACCTCGCCCGGCCACCCGAGCCGGTGGATGGCTGAGACGGCGTTGGGACTGGCATACGTGATGACGCCGTCGTAGTCGAGCCGGACGACCCCATCACCCGCCCGCGGCGCTCCGCGCCGCAGTCCGGTCGGCGCCGACGAGCTGGGGAACTCGCCGGCGGCGATCATCCGCGACAGGGCGTCGGCGGTCGCCAGGTACGTGAGCTCCAGGCGGCTCGGGGTGCGCATCATCGACAGGTTGGTATGCCGCGTGATGACGGCGATCGCGTGCCCTTGCCGGACGACGGGGATCGACTCCTCGCGGACCGGAAGGTCGTCGCGCCACTCCGTGTCGCGCTCGCGGACGATGCGCCGTTCCGCGTAGGCCTGCTCCAGGGTCTCCGCGCGGGCCTTGGTCGCGGTGATGCCCACCTGATCCTCGAAGAACACCATCTGGCCCGTCGTGGGCCGGATGTGGGCCACCGCCTGCCACTGGACCGGCGAGAGCCGGACCCACAGCACTAGGTCCGCGAAGGACAGGTCGGACAGCAGCTGCCAGTCGCCGACCAGCAGGTGCAGCCACTCGACGTCCGCACCACGCAGTCCGGAGTGCTCGTGGAGGAGCTCGGCGAGCGTCGGCACCGTTCGACCCTACCGAGCGCCCTAGCCGAGCCGAACCGGCAACAACAACTCCCACATGTCTGGCCTGCTGTCGCCGATTTGCCGTTTGGACGACAACAACTCGGACATGTCGAACTTGTTGCGGAGCGCAGGCGCGAGGCTCAGGCGGGTTGGCCGGCCCGGAGCACGGACCGCAGCGTCCGCAGCGCCACCGACAGCGCCGCCAGTCCGGCGTTGTCCAGACGCTCGACACCATGGAGCGCCGTCTTGGCTCGCTTCAGCGCGTCACGGTTCACGTCGGCCCAGTACTCGAACCGCTTCGCCGGAGCGTCTCCGCCATCGCTGGCCACCAGGACCGACCGGGTCAGCGACTCGAGCACCGCGTACAGGTCGTCGCGCATCGCCCCCCTGGCGAGCGCGTCCCACCGGTCGTCGCGCGGTAGCTTGCTGACCCGGGTCAACAGCCCGTCGATCCCGAACTTCTCGGACGCGTAGTAGTAGACGCCGGCTACTTCCTGCACCGGCATCTGGAGCTCCTCGGCCAGGTCGACGACGTCGAGCAGCGAGAACCGGTCGAGCAGTGCCGCCGCCCGCGTCGCGGTCGGTGGCGGCACGCCGAGCTTCTCCAGCTCCTTGGTCCGCCGCTCCAGCCGCCGGCGTTCCGACCCCTGGAGCATTTCCGGTATCCGCGGCCCGAACTCCCACACCGCCCCGCGGAACCGCTCCACCTCGGCGACGACGTCGATGGTCCCCGGCCGGGTCGAGAGGAACCACCGGGACGCCCGGTCGAGCAGCCGCCGGAACTCGAGGTAGAGCACCGTCTGCGCCTCGGTCGACACGACGTTGTCGAGAGCCTCGATCTCCTTGACGTACGAAGGTAATCCGAACACCTCACGGCACACGACGAAGGCCCGCGCGATCTGCTCGGGTCCCGCCCCGGTCTCCTCTCCCGCGCGGAATGCGAACGTGATCCCGCCCCGGTTCACCATCGAGTTGACCACCGCGTTGGTGATGATCTCTCGGCGCAGGGGGTGGGAAGCGAGCTGCGTCGCATACTCCTCGCGCAGCGGCTCAGGGAAGTAGTCGGTGAGCGTCTGCTGGAACCACGGGTCGTCCGGCAGCCCGGTCGGCAGCAGGTCATGCTTGAGCGCGAGCTTGGCGTACGCGACGAGGACCGAGAACTCCGGCGACGTGAGCCCGAGCTTGTTGGCCCGGCGCTTGGCGATCTCGGCGTCGGACGGCAGGTACTCCAGGGCACGGTTGAGGTCGCCGCGGTCCTCAAGCCAGTGGAGGAGCCGCTGATGCACGGGCAGCATGGAGTACTGCTGCGCGCGGGCGTTGCCGAGCAGGACGTTCTGCTCGTAGTTGTCGCCGAGGACCTGCGCGGCCACCTCGTCCGTCATCGACTGGAGCAGCCGGTTCCGCTGCTTCAGCGTCATGTCGCCGTCCCGGACGAGGTCCGTCAGCAGGATCTTGATGTTGACCTCGTGGTCGGAGGTGTCGACGCCGGCCGAGTTGTCGATGGCGTCGGTGTTGATCCGAACCCCGTGCAGCGCCGCCTCGATCCGGCCGAGTTGCGAGCAACCGAGGTTGCCCCCCTCGCCGATCACCTTCACCCGCAACGCATTTCCGTCTACGCGGATCCCGTCGTTGGCACGATCACCGATCTCGGCGTTGGTCTCCGTCGACGCCTTGACGTAGGTGCCGATGCCTCCGTTCCACAGCAGGTCGGCCGGCGCCAGGAGGATCGCGTGGATCAGCTCGGCGGGCGTGACCGTCGTCGTCTCCTTGGACATCCCCAGAGCCGCCACCATCTCGGCCGACACCGGCACGGACTTGGCGGACCGGTCGAACACGCCGCCACCGGCCGAGATCAGGGACCGGTCGTACTCCGCCCACGACGACCGCGGCAGCTCGAACAGCCGACGGCGTTCCGCATACGAGCTCGCCGCCTCCGGGGTGGGGTCGACGAAGATGTGCCGGTGGTCGAACGCGGCGACCAGTCGGATGTGCTCCGACAGCAGCATCCCGTTGCCGAAGACGTCGCCTGACATGTCGCCGATGCCCACGGCGGTGAACTCCTGGGTCTGCGTGTCGACACCCATCTCGCGGAAGTGCCGCTTGACCGACTCCCACGCGCCGCGGGCGGTGATGCCCATCGCCTTGTGGTCGTAACCGGCCGAGCCTCCCGAGGCGAACGCGTCGTCCAGCCAGTACCCGTAGCGTGCGGCCTTCGCGTTGGCGATGTCGGAGAACGTCGCGGTGCCCTTGTCGGCGGCGACGACGAGGTAGGTGTCGTTGCCATCGTGACGGACGACGTCCGGCGGCGGCACCGCCTTGCCCTGGATCCGGTTGTCGGTGAGGTCGAGCAGGCCGGAGATGAACAGCTCGTATGCGGCAACCCCCTCCGCCAGCCAGGCGTCGCGGTCGACGGTCGGGTCGGGCAGCTGCTTGGCGTAGAACCCGCCCTTGCTGCCGGTCGGGACGATGACGGCGTTCTTGACCATCTGCGCCTTGACCAGCCCCAGGATCTCGGTGCGGAAGTCCTCTCGACGGTCGGACCAGCGCAGACCACCCCGCGCCACCTTGCCGAACCGCAGGTGCACGCCCTCGACCCGAGGGCCGTACACCCAGATCTCGAACATCGGCCGCGGCGCTGGCAGGTCGGGGACCTTGGTGGGGTCCAGCTTGAGGCTCACATACGACTTGGGACCGCCCGAACCCGACGAGTCCGTCTGGTAGTAGTTCGTCCGCAGTG
>DATLQE010000402.1:0-2349 GCA_035535335.1 Lapillicoccus sp.
TCAAGGACCTCACCGACCGCGCCCACGGGATGCAGCTGGTCATCGAGGTCAAGAACGGGTTCAACCCCGACGCCGTCCTCGAGCAGCTCTACCGGCTCACGCCCATGGAGGAGTCGTTCAACCTCAACAACGTCGCCCTCGTCGACGGCCGGCCGCGCACCCTCGGCCTCAAGGAGCTCCTCAAGGTCTACGTCGACTTCCGCACCGACGTCGTGCGGCGACGGACCGCATACCGCCTCGGCCGTCGTGAGGAGCGGCTGCACCTCGTCGAGGGACTGCTCGTCGCCATCCTCGACATCGACGAGGTCATCCAGCTGATCCGCTCGTCCGACGACGCCGCGACCGCGCGACAGCGGCTGATGGGCGTCTTCGACCTCACCGAGGTCCAGGCCACCTACATCCTCGACCTGCAGCTGCGCCGCCTCACCAAGTTCTCGCGCATCGAGCTGGAGAACGAGAAGGCCGACCTGGAGCGACAGATCGAGGAGCTGCGGGCGATCCTGGGTGACGAGAAGCTGCTGCTCCGAACGGTGTCGAAGGAGCTGGAGGACGTCGCCAAGGCCCACGGCACGCCCCGCCGCACGGTGCTGCTGGAGTCGGCCGGTATGCCCGTGTCCCGGTCGGCGGGCGGTGCACTGCCGCTGGAGGTCGCGGACGAACCCTGCTGGGTCCTCCTCTCCTCGACCGGTCTCCTGGCCCGCACCCTGACCGACGAGCCGCTCTCGACCGAGGGCGGCCGCAGCAAGCACGACGTCGTCGTCGGCGCCGTCCGGACCACCGCACGCGGCGAGGTCGGACTGGTCACCAGCCGCGGGAGGATGATCCGGCTCTCGGCCATGGAGCTGCCGGCGCTCCCAGCCACCGCCGGGGCGCCGTCGCTCGGCGGCGGCGCCCCCCTCGCCGCCTACGTCGACCTCCCGCGCGGCGAGGAACCGCTGACCCTGGCCTCGGTCGCCGCCGATTCACCGGGACTCACCCTGGGTACTGCGCAAGGCGTGGTCAAGCGGGTCTCGACCGATTACCCGGGACGCAGCGACTTCGAGCTCATCTCACTCAAGGACGGCGACAGCGTGGTCGGCGCCGCCGCCGTCTCGTCCGACCGGCACGACCTGGTCTTCGTCACCAGCGACGCACAGTTGCTGCACTTCCCCGCCGCCCAGGTGCGGCCGCAGGGCCGCGCCGCGGGGGGCATGGCGGGCATCAACCTGGCGAGGGGGCAACGAGCGGTCTGGTTCGGGGTCGTCGACCCCTCGCAGGACCCGGTCGTCGTCACGTCCAGCGGCTCGTCCGGCGCGCTCCCCGGCACCGAGGCCGGGTCGCTCAAGGTGACCCCGTATGCGGAGTATCCCGCCAAGGGCCGGGCCACCAGCGGCGTCCGCTGTCACCGATTCCTCAAGGGCGAGGACACGCTCGTGCTCGCCTGGGTCGGCGGTACGCCCGCCCGGGCGGCGGCCGGAAACGGTGTCGCCGTCGAGCTCCCGCCGGCCACCGGCAAGCGGGACGGATCCGGCACTCCGGCCGGGACGGTCATCGCCCGGATCGCGGGTCCGCTCTGACCGGGCATCCCCTGGGCGTCGGTCACGGCCGCAGCGCCCCTGACGCGTGCTCGGTCGAGTGGGAGAAGGCGACAACCGAGACGGTCTACGGGACGGCGGCGCCGGCGAGGTTCTGGATGGCCGTCGAGCAGAACGGTCCCTGGGGACGCACGGCGGCGGTGGAGTCGTACTTCCCGCAGGACGTCGGCAGCGAGCTCACGGCCAGATGCCGCACGGCCGGTGGCCGCCTCACCCTGATCCGCCGCCCGGGGATCCACGCCGATCCTCGCACCGGACCTCGGCGCTGCTACCTCGCCTGGTCCGGCCCCAAGGCGTTCCTGCTGGTCGGCCGGGTCGATCACCCGGCCGAGCTGCTCGGTGACGCTTTCGACGCGCTGGCCCGGGGAGACCGTGACGGCGTTCTCGCGGCCCTCCCCCAGCTGACGTCCTCGGAGCCGGTGCTCCTCGTCTGCACCAACGGCCGCCACGACGTGTGCTGTGCGATCCGCGGGCGGCCGGTCGCCCTCGCGGGGCACGAACGGCATCCTGGCCGGGTCTGGGAGTGCTCGCATACCGGCGGCCACCGCTTCTCCCCCACCGGGGTGCTCCTCCCGTGGGGCCGGGCGCTGGCCCGGCTCGACTCCGACGCGGTGACGCACACGCTCGACGCCGCCGACGCCGGCCGGCTCGCACCCGGCGTGCTCGGCCCCTGGCACGACCGCGGGTCGAGCGCCTATCCGCCCCGGGTGCAGGTCGGCGAGTCCGCCGTGCGCGAGCTGGTCGGCGAGACCGACCTGGAGGCCCTCACCGCCCG
>DATLQE010000403.1:0-2063 GCA_035535335.1 Lapillicoccus sp.
CGGGCCCGATCTGTGAACCGTTCGAACATCGCCAAAGCTCCCTACCTTTGTCGGCCTCTCGCCTACTGCCGAGACATCTCGATGGTATGCGAGTCGCCTGTCAGTGCCCCCCGGCATCCGCCTGCCGGTCCGAGGTAGCGATGGGACCAACGCGCCGGTAGGCGAGCCTGTTCCCACCGTTGAGCGGAGTCGGCTCACGTTCGCCCTCGGCGAAACCGGGTCACGTGCGGTCCTGGGGGCTCCATGACGGGTTGCGCCGGAAGAGGACGAACGCGGTGAACGTGCCGCCCGAATCGAAGTTCACCGACCAGTGCGACGACACCTCTTTGCGCCGGTACATGAAGGATCGGGACCCCTATCGGGGGACCGATCCTTCACCGACCACTCTCCGGCAACGACGTGACCTGGAACCGTGACCAGAAGGTGCAGGTCGGCGACTCCGGCGCCTGCGGTTGCTAGCCGGCCGCTTCAGATGCGAGAGGCCCTCAGCGGCGGCGCTGGCAGCGGCCACACCAGAAGAGGTTCCGGCCGGCCACGACCTGGGTGCGCACCCGGGACCCGCACACCCGGCACGGCTCGCCGGCTCGCCGATAGACGTAAAAACGCCGCGGAAGACCAGCGGCGTCCGATCCGGCCGGGCCGCCACCCAGTTCCTCCTCGTCGGCGTCCTCGAGATCGGCGTCTCGCACCGCGTCCCCGACGGTCCCCGACTCCGCGGCGACCTCCGCGACCGCCGCGACGATCCCCGCGGGTCCCCGACCCAGCCAGCGCGCCGAGTCCGTCCAGGTCGACTCCAGCTCGGGCACCTGTCCGGCCGCGACCAGCCGTTCCGCCTCCTCGACCTGGTCGTCCATGGTGAGGATCTGGTTGAACGCGACCCCGAGCGGCATCAACCGCACCAGGTCGTCCCAGATCGCCTGCCAGGTCCTTCGCCGGATCTCCCGCCCCGGCCGGAACGGGCTTACCCTATGCCGGAAGAGCACCTCGCATCGGTAGACGTTGCCGACGCCCGCCACGGCCGCCTGGTCCATCAGCAGCTCCGCGATGGTCCGGCCCGAGCGGGAGATCTTCGCCCACGCCCGCTCCGGGTCCGCGTCAGGCCGCAGCGGGTCCGGGCCGAGCCGCGCAACCGTGGCCGCCGCCTCGTCCGGCGTCACCACCTGGCAGAGGGTCGCCCCGCGCAGGTCGGCGAGGTAGTCCTGATTGACCATGCGCAGTCGCACCGCACCCCACGGAGCGGGCACCGACGCATACCCGCTGATCCGGTCGACCGAGAACTTGCCGATGAGCCCGAGGTGGACGTTCAGCCACGCCTCGCCGCCGAACTCGACGAACAGGTGCTTGCCGTATGCGGTCGCCTCCACCACCTGCCGGCCGTCCAGCAGCGCGGCCCCCTCGGCGAACGGCCCCTGGGGCGACGAGACGGCGGGGGTCGTCCCCGCGAAGGCAGCGTCGAGCGACTGCGCCAACCGGTGCAGCGTGTGGCCTTCGGGCACTCAGCTGGCCTTCTTCTTGGCCGTCTTTGCCGCGGTCTTCTTGGCGGCGGTCTTCTTCACCGCCGTCTTCTTGGCCGGCGTCGTCTTCTTGGCGGCGGCGGTCTTCGCCGCCGACCCGCTCGCGGACTTCTTCGCCGCAGCGGGCGCGCTCTTCTTCTCCGCGGCCGGCTCGCCGCGCGACGCCTTGGCCCGGTCGACCGACCGCTGCAGCGCCTCGAGCAGGTCGACGACCTCACCGGTGTCCTTGGGCTCCGGCGCGTGCTTGACCTCGCCGCCGGTGAGCTTCGTCTCGACCATCACCTGCACGGCCTCGGCGTAGTCGTCCTGGAACTCCTCCGGGTCCCAGTCGCCGGACAGCGAGTCGACCAGCATCGTCGCCATCGACAGCTCGCGCTCGGTCGCGCTGCCCACGTCACCGAGGTTCGCGAAGTCGGACGACCGGATCTCATCCGGCCAGATCATCGTCTGCAGGACGATGATCCCGTCGCGAACCCGGAGGACGGCCATGTTCTTGCGGTTGCGAATTGCTACCGCTACCAAGGCCATTCGGTCGGAAGCCTCGAGCGC
>DATLQE010000404.1:0-16685 GCA_035535335.1 Lapillicoccus sp.
CCACCTCCTCGAACGGCGACCCGGCTCTGACGACCTCACCACAGTAGCCGAGCAGCGGTGAGTGGCTGGCTAGGCTGACGGAACCATGACGATGTCCGCCGCGCCGTCCACGAATAGCCCGTCGTCCCGGCCGGTCCGGCTGAGGGTCGCGCCGTCGCCGACCGGCGACCCGCACGTCGGCACCGCATACATGGCCATGTTCGACCTCGCGTTTGCGCGGCAGCAGGGCGGCCGGTTCGTCCTGCGGATCGAGGACACCGACCGGGCGCGCTTCTCGCCGACCAGCGAGCGTCAGCTCTTCGACACGTTGCACTGGCTCGGCCTCACCTGGGACGAGGGCCCGGACGTCGGCGGCCCGCATGCGCCCTACCACCAGTCGGAGCGACTGGCCGTCTACCGCCCGTATGCGGACCAACTGCTCGCGGCGGGCAAGGCCTACCTCTGCTGGTGCTCGCCCGAGCGGCTCGCCGAGATGCGGGAGGAGCAGCAGCGAGCCAAGCAGCCGACGGGCTACGACCGGCTGTGCACCGGCCTGAGCCGCGAGGACCGGGAGCGGATGCCGGGTTTCTCACCGGAACCGGTGGTCCGGATGCTCATCCCCGACGACGTCGAGCTCGAGTTCGACGACCTCATCATGGGGCGCACGCGGGCCCCCCGCCCCGACGACCAGGTCATCCTCAAGGCGGACGGGTTCCCCACCTACCACCTCGCCGTCGTCGTCGACGACCATGAGATGGAGATCACCCACGTCGTCCGCGGGCAGGAGTGGATCTCGTCGACGCCCAAGCACCTCCTGCTGTATCGATGGCTCGGGTGGGACCCGCCGCGGTTCGCCCACATGCCGCTCCTGCGTGACGAGAACAAGGCGAAGATCTCGAAGCGGAAGAACCCCTGGGCGCGGCTCACGTGGTTCCGCGAGGAAGGGTACCTTCCCGAGGCGCTGGTGAACTTCCTTGCGCTGCAAGGCTATCCACCGATCGCCGAGTCCGACGGCTCCGAGCGGGAGGTGTTCTCGTTCGCGGAGTTCACCGAGCGGTTCCGGTGGGAGGACGTCAACCGGGCCGGTGCGATCTTCAACCTCGACAAGCTCGACTGGCTCAACGGCGTCTACATCCGGGCGTTGGGCGTCAAGGAGCTGGCGTCACGGCTGCTGCCGCACCTCGAGGCCGACGGGGTCCTCTCGGGCTCGCCGTCGCTGGGGGAGCTGGGCCGGCTGACGGCCATCACGGAGCTCATCCAGACGCGAATCGGGAAGCTGTCGGAGGCGACGCCGCTGGTCCGGCCGTTCTTCGTCTCCGACGACCAGATCGAGATCGCCGACGACGCCCGGGCGCAGCTCACCGACGACTCCCCAGCGGTGCTCGATGCGGCGTTCCGGGTTCTCGGCGACATCGACGACCATCCGCGGGGGCTGCTCGGCTCCGAAAGCGGCTGGAACGCGACGGCCATCGAGGCCGCGCTGCGGTCGGCGATCGTCGACGAGCTGGGGATCAAGCCGAAGTTCGCCTTCGGCCCGCTCCGCACTGCAGTGTCCGGGCAGCGCGTGTCGCCGCCCCTGTTCGAGTCGATGGAGATCCTCGGCAAGACCTCGACACTGGCCCGGATCCACGCGCTGCGCGCCACGCTGTGATTTGAGGGGCGGCGTGCGAGACCGGTAACATCGCTCCTCGGTCTCGCCGGTGGCGGTCAAGCTCGATGCGTCCGGAGCGATACCCCCATGGGGTATGGTGTAATTGGCAACACGACTGATTCTGGTTCAGTTATTCTAGGTTCGAGTCCTGGTACCCCAGCGAGGTCGACGAGATCTCTCGGCGGTCCGACCGATTCGGTTCGGGCCGTCGCGAACGGGTAGGGTCTCGTCCAGCTAGGGCCCCGTTGTGTAGCGGCCTAGCACGCCGCCCTCTCAAGGCGGTAGCGCGGGTTCGAATCCCGTCGGGGCTACGCGTCGTCCGCGAGGATGCCCGGACCGTCAAGCGTCCGGGCCTCCGCGCGCCAGCCAGGTCTGACGTCATCTGTCGTGCGTCCGGCCGGTTATGGTCGCTGTATGCCGCGCGGCGAGGATCAGCGGTGCGTCACCGTGGTCCTCTGCGGGTCGGACGGGTCGGTCGTCGGCCAGCTGCCGGCGTTCGTCGCCGCCCCGCGCTGGTGGCCCGAGGTGGACTCGGTCGTCCGCCAGGTCGAGGAGCGGTTCGGGCTCGTCGTCACCGTGCTGCGACTGCTGACCACTGACACCGACGTCGCGGGTGGGGATGTGAGCTACCTGGCGCAGTTGCGGTCCGGGCGACCTCCCGAGGCGGCGGAGATCGTGGACGGCCGCATCGCCGAGGCCATCCGGAGCGACCCTGAGAACCGGCTCTGGTGGGCCGAACCCGGAGGGTTGGACCATGTGCCGGCCTGGATCGACGCGGCGCTGCGAGCCAACGACCGACACCGCTCCGGTCCACTGCGGCAGCGCAGGACGTGGAACCTCTCGGTGGTCGTGACCGCCCCGACCGACGGCGGCCAGGTCTGGTTCAAGGCGACACCGTCGTTTCTCGCCGACGAGGGCGGGGTGATCCGCCGGGTCGCGCAGGCGGATCCGGACATCGTCCCGGTAGTCCTCGCCCACGACCCGGGACGGCGCGCCCTGCTGATGAACCACGTTCCGGGCGAGGACCAGTTCGGGCTGTCCGACGAGGCGGTCCTGGAGGCCATGGTCCGTCGGTGGGTCGGGGTGCAGGCAGCACTCACCGGCGACGTCGAGCACGCCTTGGCGATCGGCGGGCGCGACCGTCGGCGGTCGGCCCTGTTGGCCGCCGCGGAGGACGTGGTCGGTCGCCCTGACGTCCGGGCGGCCCTGGACCACTCGGACCTCGAGTCAGTCGAGACGTTGGTCGCGGACCTCCCCCGGCGCCTCGACGACGTCGCCGCCTGCGGCCTGCCGGACTCGGTGCTCCACGGCGACATGCACCCAGGCAACTGGCGCCGGGACGGCGATCGGCTCACGCTCCTGGACTGGGGCGACGTCGCCGTCGGCAACCCGATGCTCGACCAGCGCGCGTTCGTCGAGCGGCTGGCCGACCCGAACCTCCGCGAGCGCATAGCGAATCTCTGGGCCGGACTCTGGCGAAAAAGCGTTCCTGGCAGCGAGCCGAGGCGAGCCGCATCCCTCCTCGCTCCCGTCGCGGAGCTGGCGGCGGCCGCGACCTACCAGCGCTTCCTCGACCACATCGAGGTGACCGAGCGGGTCTACCACGCACACGATCCGTCCGACCGGCTGCGCGCCGCCGTCCGGGCGGCGGGTGCGGAGGACCGCGCCGACTCATGAGCCGGTATGCGAAGGAGCCGGACTTCGGGCCGTGGGCGCTCCGACCGGTCGCCTCGATCATGGCCGACGTGCTCGCCCGGGCCCGGTCCGCGCGAGGGGCGGCACGGACCGGCCCCCTCGTCGTGGCGGTCGACGGACGCAGCGCCGGCGGGAAGACCACCGTCGCGGATCGGCTCACCGTCGCTGTGGCGGGAGCCGTCGTCGTCCACACCGATGACGTGGCGTGGCATCAGGGCTTCTTCGACTGGGACGAGCTGCTCGTCGACGGCATCCTGGGACCAGTCTCCCGTGGCGAGGACGTGGCCTTCCGGCCCCCCGCCTGGGTCGAGCGCGGTCGGGAGGGTGCGATCGTGGTGCCGGCGGGCGCAGCCGTCCTCGTCGAGGGCGTCGGATCCGCGCGAGAAGCCCTCACCCCATGGCTCGATGCGGCCGTGTGGGTCCAGTCCGACGCCGACGAGGCGTACCGCCGCGGCATCGAGCGCGACGTCGCCGCCGGGCGGAACCGCGCGGAGGCGCTGGCGTTCTGGGACGAGTGGATGGCGCAGGAGGTGCCGTTCCTCGCCGCCGACCGGCCGTGGGAACGAGCCGACCTGGTCGTGTGCAGTACGCCGAGCGAGCCGGTCGACGGACTCCTGGTCAGCCGAGCGCGCGCAAGCCGGGGAGGACCCGCTCCGCGAACGTCGTGAGGAACCGCGACTGGTCGCCCCCGGGCCCGTGGAACACGAGGTGGTCGAAACCCCAGTCGACGTAGGGCTTGACGTTCGCGATGACCTCGTCCGGGTCGTCGGAGACGATCCACCGCGACGTGACCTGCTCGTCGGACAGCTCGTCTCCGAGGCGCTGCATCTCGAGCGGGTCGCTGGTGCCGTGCTTTTGCTCGGCGGTGAGGGCGAGGGCCGCCCAGAAGCGGCAGTTGTCGACCGCCGTCTTGTGGTGCGGGTCCCATGAGCACTTGATCTCGATCATCCGGTCGATGTCGTCACGGGTGCGGCCGGACTTCACCAACCCCTCGTCGACGGCCGGGAGCAGCTTGTCGACGTAGAGCTCCTCGCCCTTGCCCGAGGTGCAGATGAACCCGTCGCCGGACCGACCCGCATACCGGGCGACCAGCGGTCCGCCGGCGGCGATGTAGACGGGGATCGGCGTCTCCGGCTTGTCGTAGACCGTCGCGTCCTGGGTTTCGTAGTACTCGCCGTCGAAGGTGACCCGGTCCTCGGTCCACAGCTTCCGCATCAGCGTCACCGACTCGCGCAACCGGGCGAACCGCTCCTTGAACTCGGGCCACTCCTTGGTCTCGCCGTGGGCGCCGACCGACCCGACGACGACCTCGTTGAGCGCCTCACCGGTGCCGACGCCGAGCACGACCCGGCCGGGATAGAGGGACCCGAGCGTTCCGAACGCCTGGGCGACGACCGCCGGGTTGTACCGGAACGTCGGCGTCATCACCGAGGTACCGAGCTGGACGCGACTCGTTCGCTCGCCGACCGCGGCCAGCCAGGAGAGGGAGAACGGCGCGTGCCCACCGTGGTGACGCCAGGGCTGGAAGTGGTCGCTGATCATGACCGAGTCGAGGCCGACCTCCTCGGCCAGGACGGCGAAGTCGAGCAGCTCCCGCGGCGCGAACTGTTCGGCTGAGGCCTTGTAGCCGATCTTCAGAGGCATGTTGGGAGCGTATGCCCGCGTCCCACCACCTACCGCAGGGTCCCGGAGGGTCGCGATACGGTCCGGGGCCATGGGATCGCTGTGGCACCCGTTCTCGGACATGGCCGTCGTCGAGCGGGACGGCGAGCTCGTGATCGCTCGGGGTGACGGCGCATACGTCTGGGACGACCAGGACAACCGGTACCTGGACGCGACCGCTGGCCTGTGGTTCGCCAACATCGGCCACGGTCGCGCCGAGCTGGCCGAGGCGGCGGCCGAGCAGATGCGGCAGGTGGCCGCATACAGCACCTTCGGCGACTACGTCACCAAGCCGACCGTCGAGCTGGCCGAGCGGCTGGCCGGGATGGCGCCGGCACCCGGCAGCAAGGTCTTCTTCACGTCCGGCGGGTCCGACTCGATCGACACGGCCGCCAAGCTGGCCCGCCGCTACTGGGTCGAGGCCGGCCACCCTGAGAAGACGGTCATCATCGGTCGGCAGAAGGCCTATCACGGGATGCACTACGCGGGCACGGCGATCGGCGGCATCCCGGGCAACGTCGACGGCTACGGCGTGCTCGTGCCCGACACCGCGACGGTCGAGTGGGATTCGGTCGACGATCTGCGGGCCACCCTCGAACGGGTCGGTCCCGAGCGGGTGGCCGCGTTCTTCTGCGAACCGGTCGTCGGCGCGGGCGGCGTCTACCCGCCGCCGCCGGACTACCTGACCGGAGTGCGGAAGGTATGCCTCGAGCACGACGTCCTCTTCGTCGCCGACGAGGTCATCACCGGGTTCGGGCGGATCGGCGGGGCGTGGTTCGCGGCGTCGAAGTTCGGGCTCGAGCCGGACCTGGTGACCTGCGCGAAGGGCCTCACCTCGGGGTATGCGCCGATGGGCGCCGTCCTCGTCGCGCCGCGGGTGTGGGAGCCGTTCTTCGGCCCGGAGCCGGGAGTGTGGCTGCGGCACGGCTACACCTACTCCGGACACGCGATGGCCTCGGCGGTCGCGCTGGCCAACCTCGACGTGATCGAGCGAGAGGGGCTGCTCGACGAGGCCTCGCGGTTGGAGACCACGCTCGTGGAGAAGCTGACGCCACTGGCCGACCTCGACCCGGTGGTCGAGGTGCGGTGCGGTACGGGCGCGCTGGCGGCGGTCCAGCTGGCCGACCCGCAGACGGCGATCTCGTTCGCCAAGCGGCTACGGTCCTTCGGGGTGGCCACCCGGGCGGTCGGGGCGGGCGGGATCCAGGTGTCGCCGCCGCTCGTCATGACCGACGAGCAGGTCGGTCAGATGGCCGACGCCATCACCGCCGCGATCACGACCTGACGCCCCCTTAGTGCCGTCAGGTCCGCACGAGCAGCGGGTGCCCGTTCGGGTCGCGGTAGGTGGTGACGATGTCGGTCAGGGAGTGGTTCGCGCACCAGGTGAAGAGCATGGGGTTCCCGTAGAGGTACCCAGACGGAAAGACGGCGTTGCCGCCGTCCCACTCGACCTCGAGCTTGAGTGGGTGACGGGTCAGCGTGAAGCCCGGCGCGGGCGTCTTGGCTCGCAGGATGGGAAGCCGCCGTCGAGTGCGCAGCGTGGCGCCCATGTCCATGACGAGAAACCGTTGGGCCGAGCCCGGATCCGAGAAGCTCGCCATCGTGTGGCTCTCGCCCTTCTGCGAGTTCGGCGATCCGTAGGCGAACCGACCGTCGTGGACGGAGATCACCCGTCGCCAGAGGTCCCGCGGATCGCCATAGGTCAGCACGCCGACCCCCGTCGCGGCCGTGCGGTACCAACCGATCTCGGCTGCCGCCTCGTCGATCACCGGAAGGTCCTGCCTGTTCTCGGCGCGGATCCGCTCCGCCGTCTCGAGGTCCGCCCGAGGCCAGCCACGGGCTGGGTCGAGCCTGACCGGGGTCAGCTCCGGCGCCCGCTCCGGTGGCGGCGGCGGCCATTCGCGCAGCACGCTGGGGTCGAGAGGGAAGTGCGGCCGGCCGTGCAGATCCTGGAAGGACGCGACGTACGCGGGGATGCCCACGGCGACCACCCAGCTCAAGCTCGTGGCATCGAAGTCGTCGGAGGACCGGAAAACCGCCCAGCCGCCATCCCACTCGAGTCGTGAGCCAGATGGACCGGACACGAACCGAGCACGTGGTTCGACGTGGCGGTGATGAATGGGTGGCCATCCTCGACGGGACCGGACCGAGGGGGCCAGCTGGGCCACGAGCCAGGCTCGCGCGGTGGCACCGTCCGAGAACTCGGCCTCTTCGACGGTGTGGCCGCGATCCGTGCTCTCCGCCAGCCATCGTCCCGAGCGGTGCGCGATGGCGAACTGGGTCTCGGAGTCACCGATTCTGTAGAGCGTTCCCTCGGGCTTGGGCCAGTGCGTGTCGCCGATTGCCTCGGCGAGCTCGAGGATCACCGCGTCGTCGCGTCCGGAGTCCTGGTCACCGCGCTCCGCCATGGCGTGAGGCTAGCCACGGCCAATTACCCGGAGGGTGGCGGTTACGGCGAGACGGCCTCGGAGAATCGAGGGCCGGCTGTGACGCGTACCGGCTCTCGCTCTCGTGCTCCTGCGCGAGCCGGCGCAGAGCGACGAGCACCGCGTCCGTGACAACGGTTCCCACAGCCACATGGGTGAGGGCACCTTCGGGTGTCGCCGAGCGCGGATCGGCCGCCAGCGCCTCGAGGTCGAAGCGGGCAACCTGCTCGAGCGCCTGCCCGTACGCGACGAGGCGCTCGACCGTGACGGGAAAGCCGGCCAACGCCGCGGTGTCCATGGCGGCCTGGAGGTGGGCCAGCCGCCCCGGCTCGCACTCGGGCCAGCCGAGTCGCTCGATGGCCTCCTGGGCCCCCGCGGACGCCGCGACGGGTGGCGGCGGGCCGTCGATGGCCTGCTGCGCCTCACCGAGGAAGTCGTGGCGAGACGGCGGCGGCTGCTCGATGGCGCGCACGATCCGGCGGACGCCCTCGATGCCGACCCCGCCGCTCTCGACCAGGGCGCGAATGAGCCGGAGCCGCTCGACGTGGGCCGGTCCGTACTCCGCCCGCGTCGCCGACCGCCGCTCGCCCGGCGGCAGCAGGCCCTCGCGCAGGTAGTACTTCACCGTCGCCGGCGGGACGCCGGTCTCCGCACAGAGCTCCGCGAGCCGCATACGAGATCCTCCTTGACATTGGAGAGTATCACTATCCATTATTGGACAGTTGCACTATCCAAGGAGAGGGAACATGACCGAGATCCAGCCCGGACGAACGACCCACGAGTACGAGGGGCCGATCGGCGTGTTCCTCATCGGGATGAGGTTCAACCAGCTGCGCCGTCCCGACCAGTGGCTCCCGGTGATCCTCGCGATGCCGAAGATGCTCACGGAGCTCTACCGCAATCGGGCGGCCGCCGCTCGGGGCGAGGCGGTCGATCTCGGCTTCCTCGGGGCCCGGACCTTGCTCGGCGGCAAGGGGGTCACCGTCGTGCAGTACTGGCGCAGCGTGGAGGACATCTACCGGTATGCGTCCGCGTCGGACCACGAGCACCGGCCGGCGTGGACGGCGTTCAACGCCCGCGCCCGTAAGGCGCGGGGCGTCGTCGGGATCTGGCACGAGACCTACGCCGTTCCGGCCGGCGCCCACGAGAGCGTCTATGTCGGCACCCCGGTCATGGGCCTCGCCGCAGCGACCACATCGGCGCCGGTGCCGAGCCGGAAGCGCTACGCCCGCCTCCGGAGCGTCGACGCCGAGGCGCCGGCGTCGGTCACTCAGTAGACGACGACGTTGTCGCCGAGGTTGACCTGACCGAACAGGGAGGCGATCCCGGCCAGGTCGCGGACGTTGACGCACCCGTGGGAGGCACCGGAATACCCGCGCGCGGCGAAGTCCGACGAGTAGTGAACGGCCTGGCCGCCGCTGAAGAACATCGAGTACGGCATCTTCGAGCCGTAGAGGGTCGACGTCCAGTCCCGGTACTTGGCGAAGACGCTGAACGTGCCCTCGCGCGTCGGGGTGTACTCCGACCCGAACCGCACGGCCAGCTTCATCTGCGGCTGACCGTCGATGACCCAGGTGAGGGTGCGGGTGGCCTTGCTGATGCACATGACGTGGCCGCTCATGCAGCGCGGGTCGAGGCCTGCGGCCAACACGGGCGCGGCCGCCGGTTTGACGTTGTTGAGCTCGTCGCCAGTAGGTGTGCGGGTCATGCCGTTGAGCTTGTCGAGGGTGCGCTGGTCCACCTCGCCGGTGACGGGGATCTGCCGCTTGCCTTGGAACGCCTTGACTGCCGCGGCCGTGCTCGGACCGTAGCTGTCGGTGACGTCTCCGCTCCACCAGCCGATCTGCTTGAGCCGCGCCTGCAGGTCGCGGACCTTGGCGCCGGTCGAGCCCTGCTTGAGCAGCGCCGGACCCGCCGTGAGCACGTTGGTCAGCTCCTCCTTGGTCGGCTGCCGGGTCATCGAGGTGAGCTTGGTCCAGGTGGCGTCGTCGACGGAGCCGGTCTCCGGCATATCCCGCTTGCCCTGGAAGCCACGGACGCCGGCGGTCGTGACGTCGTCGTAGCTGCCGGTGACGTTGCCGTCGTACCACTCCAGCTGCTTGAGACGGGCTTGGAGCTCGCGGACCTGGTCACCCTTGGCGCCGCTCGTCATGAGATATGCGGGAGCCTCGGGAGTGGGGGCCGGTGCCGGGGTCGTCGTGGTGGGCGCCACCGGCTCTGTGGTGGTCACCGTCGGCGAGGCGGAGGCGGCTGCCGCGGTCGCCGTCGCTGTCGGGGTGTCGTTTGCTGCGCCACCTCCGACGGTCGGGCCGCAGGCGCCGAGCAGCAGCGCGCCCGCCGCGAGTGCCGTGACCACGCCCGCGCCTGACCTCATCGTGCCCCCTGTGCTCTGCCCTCTGCGGCTCGCGAGCCGCCTCGGTGTCGTGGAGAATGTACGCGCCGACGCGTATCGGCGGTTGCTGCGCTCGCCCTCCCCTGTGGCGGATGGTGCCCGGAGGCCGGGCGCGAGGGCTCCTCACCGTACGCCGGGCCGGCAAGCCCGTGTCGGCTACGAGCCGGCCTTGAGCAAATCGTGACCAAGGCGTAGCACAGGTCACATAAGCCTCAGCGGTCACACCGGCACCGAAGAAGTCGAGCGCTCAGGCGTGTTGCGGGCTCTGTGTGCGCCTCAGCACCTCGGTGAGCTTGTTGGCCCCGGCGACGACCGTCGCGGCGTGGAGGCGGCCGGGCTGGCGGGAGAGCCGCTCGATCGGCCCGGAGATCGACACCGCGGCGACCACCCGACCCGACGGACCGCGTACGGGCGCCGACACCGACGCCACCCCCGGCTCCCGCTCGCCGACGCTCTGGGCCCACCCGCGGCGACGCACGGCGGAGAGCGCTGTCGCGTTGAACTTGGCCCCCTGCAGGCCTCGGTGGAGCCGGTCCGGCTCCTCCCAGGCGAGGAGGATCTGGGCCGCCGACCCGGCCAGCATGGTCAGGCTGGAGCCGACCGGGATCGAGTCGCGCAGGCCGACCGGCCGCTCGGCGGCGGCGACACAGATCCGCTGATCGCCCTGGCGGCGGAACAGTTGAGCGCTCTCGTTCGTGTGGTCGCGCAGGGCGCCCAGGACCGGACCGGCGGCCGCGAGGAGCCGGTCCTCGCCGGCGGCGGAGGCGAGCTCGGCTAGCCGGGGGCCGAGGACGAACCGGCCCTGCATGTCCCGGGTCACCAAGCGGTGGTGTTCGAGGGCGACGGCGAGCCGGTGCGCGGTCGGCCGGGCCAGTCCCGTGGCGCCGACGAGCTGGGCAAGGGTGGCCGGACCGGCCTCGAGGGCGCTCAGGACGGTGGCCGCCTTGTCGAGGACGCCCACCCCACTGGAGTTGTCCATGTAACGATATTGCCGTCTCATTGCCTGAGACGCAAGGCTCGGTGCAAGGGAACTGGGCCACGCTGAGAAGGACGGAACACCGCTGGAGGGTTCGACAATGACGGGCACGCTGGCCGAGAAGGTCTGGGACGCGCACGTCGTGCGCCGAGCCGAGGGCGAGCCCGACCTGCTCTACATCGACCTGCACCTCCTGCACGAGGTCACCAGCCCCCAGGCCTTCGACGGCCTCCGCCTCGCGGGGCGCACCGTCCGGCGCACCGACCTCACCCTCGCGACCGAGGACCACAACGTCCCGACGACGCCAGGACCGATCCTCGACCCGGTCAGCCGCACCCAGGTCGAGACGTTGCGGCGCAACTGCGAGGAGTTCGGCGTCACGCTCCATGCGATGGGCGACGTCGAGCAGGGCATCGTGCACGTCGTCGGTCCGCAGCTCGGGCTGACCCAACCGGGCCTCACCATCGTCTGCGGCGACAGCCACACCTCGACCCACGGCGCATTCGGCGCGCTGGCCTTCGGCATCGGCACGTCCGAGGTCGAGCACGTCCTCGCCACGCAGACCTTGCCGCTCAAGCCGTTCCGCACGATGGCGGTCGTCGTCGACGGCCGGCTGTCGCCCGGCGTCACGGCCAAGGACATCGTCCTGGCCGTCATCGCCAAGATCGGCACCGGCGGTGGCGCCGGCCACGTCATCGAGTTCCGCGGAAGTGCCATCGAGACACTGTCGATGGAAGCGCGGATGACGGTGTGCAACATGTCGATCGAGGCCGGAGCGCGCGCGGGAATGATCGCGCCCGACGAGACGACGTTCGCCTACCTGAAGGGCCGTCCGCACGCGCCGGAGGGCGAGGAGTGGGACCGCGCCGTCGAGTCGTGGCGTCAGCTGCGCAGCGACGACGACGCGGTCTTCGACACGGAGGTGCACCTGGACGGCTCGGCGTTGACGCCGTTCGTGACGTGGGGCACCAACCCGGGTCAGGGGCTGCCTTTGTCTGAGAGCGTGCCGGACCCTGAGTCGTTCCCGGACGAGGGCGACCGGCACGCCGCGCAGCGGGCGCTGACCTACATGGGACTGGAGCCGGGGATCAAGCTGCGCGACATCACCGTCGACACGGTGTTCCTCGGCTCGTGTACCAACGGCCGCATCGAGGACCTGCGCGCGGCGGCCGACGTCATCAAGGGCCGCCGGGTCGCGCACGGCGTGCGGATGCTCGTCGTTCCCGGATCCGCACGGGTCCGTCTGCAGGCCGAGTCCGAAGGCCTCGACACCGTCTTCACCGATGCGGGGGCGGAGTGGCGGTTGGCCGGCTGCTCGATGTGCCTCGGCATGAACCCCGATCAGCTCGCACCGGGGGAGCGCAGTGCCTCCACCTCGAACCGCAACTTCGAGGGCCGTCAGGGCAAGGGCGGTCGCACCCATCTCGTCAGTCCGCTCGTCGCCGCGGCGACCGCAGTGCGCGGCACCCTCTCGTCCCCAGCCGACCTGGTGGAGGTCTGACATGGAGCGGTTCACGACGCATACCGGCACCGGCGTTCCGCTGCGGCACACCAACGTCGACACCGACCAGATCATCCCGGCCGTCTTTCTCAAGCGGGTCACCCGGACCGGGTTCGAGGACGGCCTCTTCCACTCCTGGCGCAAGGACCCGGATTTCGTCCTCAACAGCCCTCGGTATGCCAACGGCTCGGTCCTCGTCGCCGGTCCGGACTTCGGCACCGGCTCGAGCCGCGAGCACGCGGTCTGGGCATTGATGAACTACGGGTTCCGCGTCGTGATCTCGTCGCGGTTCGCCGACATCTTCCACGGCAACAGCGGCAAGGCGGGGCTGCTCACCGCCACGGTCGCGCAGGACGACGTGGAGCTGATCTGGAAGTACCTCGAGAACGAGCCGGGCGCCGAGGTCACGGTGGACCTGGTGTCGCGGACCGTGACGGCCGGCGAGATCGTCGCCGCGTTCTGGGTCGACGACTACACCCGCTGGCGGCTGCTCGAAGGCCATGACGACATCGGTCTCACGCTGCGCAACGAATCCGAGATCACGCGGTTCGAGACGTCTCGACCGTCATGGAAACCCACGACACAGCGTGTCGACACGCCGGACGGGCGTGTCGCAGCCGGGTCGAGGATCGCGACGTCCTGACCGTCCGCCAATCGATGCGCCACGTGACGGAATCGGCCTCAGGCATCGGTCAGTGACTGGTCGCGGTCGGCGATCGGTCTCGAAAACCATTGCGACGGCAGCATTTTCGGCGGTTTAACACGCCCTCGCAATTTTGGCCGATCCGCCGCACCGGCCGGCGAGCTGTGACGGAAGAGACTGATGTGACGTCACCCCTGGATGGTTGAACTCCGAATGTGTTGTGAGACAACGGAATGAGGGCGTTCGGTGATGGACTCCTGCGCTGAAGCGGCCTAACGTCTGCACAGAGCCGGAATGGGTCCGGCCGCGTCAACGTCGGGCGATTGCCCGACCCGCAGGCTTTCGGAGGGAAAACGTGAACAAGGCAGAGCTCATCGGCGCCCTCGAGTCGAAGCTCGGGAGCAAGAAGGCCGCCAGCGACGCGCTGGAGGCGGTTCTCGACGTCATCATCCGTGAGGTCGCTCGCGGCGGGAAGGTCGGCATCACCGGCTTCGGCACGTTCCAGAAGGTCGCCCGCGGCGCCCGCACCGGCCGCAACCCGCGGACCGGGGACACGGTGAAGATCAAGAAGACGACGGTGCCGAAGTTCAACGCCGGCACGGCGTTCAAGAAGGTGGTCGCCGACCCGCGTCAGCTGCCCAAGGCGGCCGCCGCCGGCGGTCGCGCGTCGGCCGGCACGGCCACCAGGACGGCGGCGGCCGCCGTCGGGGCGACGAAGACCGTGACCAAGCGGGCCACCTCGGCGACCAAGGCCGCCTCGAAGAGCACGGCGAAGTCCGCGTCGAAGTCGGCGTCCAAGTCTGCGGCCAAGGCGTCACCGGCCAGGAAGACGACGACCAAGGCCGCCGCCTCGAAGAGCACCAGCAAGTCCGCTCCCGCCAAGTCGACGACGAAGCGGGCCGCCAAGAGCACCACCAGCAAGGCGGCGCCGGCCAAGCGGACGACCAAGGCCGCCGCGTCCAAGTCGTCGACGGCCAGGAAGACGGCCAGCAAGTCGACACCGGCCAAGAAGACGACGACGCGCCGGGCGGCCAAGAAGGCCTGACGCCTCGACGCCATCGGCACGACCGGCCGGGCGGATCCCTCAGGGGGTCCGCCCGGTCCGCGTTGTCAGCGGATGGGCTGGCCCTCGCCGACCCCGACGATCCACAACCGGGTGACCGACTCCCCGTCGAGCTCGATGCTCACTCGCTGTCCGACCCGCAGGTGACGCAGTCCGCTGCGGAAGAAGACCTCGCCGTCGAACCAGCGCTCGACGCCGTCGTCCTGCAGCACGCTGCCGAACCCGGTCTCCTCGTCGAACCCGTGGACACTGGCCTGCACGCGGCCACCCTAGTCGCCGCCGTGACGATCACCGGCCAATGACGTGGGCGAGCAGCTTGGCGGTGTGCGGGCCGACGCCGAGCCGCAGTGCCTCGCCGAGCGACGCCTCGTCGTCGACGTCACGGCGCAGCCGGGCCAGGTCCAGGTCGAGCCGGACATGACCCTCGGCCTCGTGCCGGGCAGCCGAGCCCGACCCGAACCGCGGCCGGACTGACGACGGGTCGGTCGCACCGAGCAGGACGGTGCCGGTGCCCTCCGCGTCGGCAACGAACCAGCAGTCGTACGCATGCGCCGATACCAGCGCGGCCCCCACGTCGGCGGCGCGCAGGGCGGGGAGGTCGCCGAGGAGGACGGCAGCGGCGTGTCCGACGGGGACCGCGGCCAGCCCCGCGCGGGCGGCCGCGTCCAGGCCCTGGCCGGGGTCAGGGAGAACGTGCGCGCCGAGCTCACGAACGCTTCGGCTCACCTCCTCGTCCGACGTGACGACCACGACGTGATCGGCGCCGACCGCTTCAGTGCCGGCGGCTACCGTGTCGAGGGCCAAGGCCCGGGCCAGGGCGACTCGGTCGACCCCGACCGGCGCGCGGAGCCGGCTCTTGGCGCCCTCGCCGCCCTTGACCGGGACCACGAGCGACCACGCCGCCGGCCGCGTCTCGTGTCGAGTCGCGGTCGACGCGGATGCCGGGGCTCGCGAGGTCCGGTCGTTGATCCAGTCGCTCATCGCTGCCGAGTTTCCCAGCCGTCCGCCGGGGCGCTCGACAGGGGGGAGGATTGACGGCAAGGATGACGGCACCGCACCCGGCCGCGACGCCGTGGGCGCACGACGAAAGGCTTCACGTCCCGTGGAACCAGCGCGACCCCGCGGCCGGCGCAACCCGGCCTACCGGACCGCCGCCGCTCTCGTGCTGCCGTTCGTCACGACGGTGACCCGCCACCAGTGGAGCGGATGGGAGAACCTCCCGAAGGAGGGCGGCTTCGTCGCGGCCCCCAACCACATCTCGTACTTCGACCCGTTCGCGATCGCCCACTTCCTCTACGCGAGCGGATGCGAGCCGTACTTCCTGGGAAAAGAGGAGGTCTTTCGCATCCCGGTCATCGGTCCGCTGCTGGTCGCCTCCGGACAGGTGCCGGTCTACCGCAAGACCGGGCGCGCCGCCGACGCATACCGGGCCGCAGTGGAGGGCGTCGAGAACGGCAAGTGCGTCGTCGTCTTCCCCGAGGGCACGTTGACCCGGGACCCCGATCTCTGGCCGATGGTCGGCAAGACCGGGGCGGCGCGCATCGCGTTGCAGACCCACAAGCCGGTCATCCCCATCGCGCACTGGGGAGCGCACCAGGTGATGCCGACGTACGGCAAGGGGATCCACCTCTTTCCCCGGCACACGATGCGGGTCACCGCCGGCCCGGCCGTCGACCTGACCGACCTCTATGACCGCCCGCTCGACTCGCCGACACTCAAGATCGCCACCGAGCGGATCATGGTGCAGATCACCGACTTGCTCGAGGGAATCCGTGGGGGGCACGCTCCGGCGATCCGACACGATCCCAGGCGCTCCGGTCAGCCCGACATCGGCAACTTCAAGAGGGGCAAGAGATGAGCGCTCGGGCCGCGGTCCTCGGGACCGGCAGCTGGGGCACCGCCTTCGCCGCGACCATGGCCGACTCCGGGTCGACAGTCGTCATGTGGGGTCGCCGGCAGGAGGTCGTCGACCAGGTCAACGCCGGGAGCAACACGTCATATCTACCGGGAATCGCGCTGCCACAAGGGATTCGCGCGACGGTCGACCCGGCCGAGGCCCTGGACGGCGCCGAGGTGGTGGTCCTCGCCGTCCCGTCGCAGACGCTGCGCGGCAACCTCGAGGGGTGGGCACCGCTGCTGCCTCCCGGCGCCGCGGTGGTCTCGCTGATGAAGGGTGTCGAGCTCGGGACGACCAAGCGGATGAGCGAGGTCATCGCCGAGGTGGGAGAGGTCGACGCGCACCGCATCGTCGTCGTGTCCGGTCCGAACCTCGCGCGCGAGATCGCCGAGCGACAGCCGGCGGCCAGCGTCGTCGCCTGCGTGGACGAGCGCACCGCGGAGCGCGTTGCGACGTCGTGCGCGACGCCGTGGTTCCGGCCCTACACCAACGACGACGTCATCGGCATCGAGCTCGGTGGAGCGGTCAAGAACGTCGTCGCCCTCGCGGTCGGGATGGCCGCCGGCATGGGCATGGGCGACAACTCCAAGGCGTCGCTCATCACCCGGGGGTTGGCCGAAACCGCCCGGCTGGGGGCGGCGCTCGGGGCGGACCCGGCGACGTTCATGGGCCTGGCCGGGGTCGGCGACCTCATCGCGACGTGCATGTCGCACCTGTCGCGCAACCGGACGTTCGGCGAGATGCTCGGGCAGGGGATGAGCGTCGCGGAGGTGCAGGCGCATACGAGCCAGACCGCCGAG
>DATLQE010000405.1:0-9144 GCA_035535335.1 Lapillicoccus sp.
CGAACGCCTCGACGAGGACGCCGACGAGAGCGAACCCGAAGACGAGGAGCAGGGGAAGCAGCGCCGAGTAGTCGAACGACGCCGCGACGAACTGGGCGGGGAGCAGGGCGACGGCCGTGGCGCTCACTGGGCGCTCCCTTCCGCGTTGACCGGGACCACCGGCGCCGGGTCGGTCACGCCCATGTGGCCGAGCGTTGTGGACACCGCGGGGTTGATCAGGTCGAGGGCAGGCTTGGGGTAGAAGCCGAGCACGAGGAACAGGGCGATGAGCGGCGCGATGACCCACTTCTCCCGATTGCCCACGTCACGAGTGCCAGCCGCGCTCTCGGGGACCGGGCCGGTCGCGATCCGCTTGTACAAGAGCAGGACGTAGAGCGCGGCGAGGATGATGCCGATGGTCGCGATGACCGCCGGGACCGGGTACCGCTGGAACGTGCCGACCAGCGTGAGGAACTCGGCGACGAAGGCGCCGAGGCCGGGCAGGGCCAGGCCGGAGAAGCCGGCGACGAGGAACGACCCGGCGAGCACCGGGGTGACCCGCTGCCAGCCGCCGAAGTCGGAGATCCGCTTGCTGCCCCGGCGGCTGATCATCATCGCGGCGATGAGGAACAGCGCGGCCGTGGTGAACCCGTGATTGACCATGTAGAGCGTCGAACCAGCGAAGCCGGTCGACGTCATCGCGAAGATGCCCAGGACGATGAACCCGAAGTGGCTGATCGAGGTGTACGCGATCAGCCGCATGACGTCGGTCTGGCCGATCGCCAACAGCGCACCGTAGAGGACGGAGATCACCGCGAGCGCGATGACCACCGGGGTGGCCCACTGCGACGCCTCCGGGAAGAGCTGGAGGCAGAACCGGATCATCCCGTAGGTGCCCACCTTGTCGAGCACGCCGACGAGCAGCGTGGCGGTCGCCGGCGGCGCCTCGGTGGCCGCGTCCGGGAGCCAAGTGTGGAACGGCACCATGGGCGCCTTGACCGCAAAGGCGAAGAAGAAGCCGAGGAACAGCAGCCGGCCGGTGGTCGGGTCGAGGTTGAGGCCGGTGAGCCGCTCGACGAGGAAGCCATCCGCCCCGCCGGGACCCTGGGTGTAAAGGCCGATGACGGCGGCCAGCATGATCAGGCCGCCGACAAGGGAGAAGATGAGGAACTTCACCGCGGCGTACTGCCGCCGCGCCCCGCCGTACTGCCCGATGAGGAAGTAGACCGGGATGAGCATCGCCTCGAAGAAGACGTAGAACAGGAAGACGTCGGTCGCGGCGAACACCCCGACCATGAACGTCTCGAGGACGAGCATCAGCGCGAAGTAGCTCTTCTCACGTCGGTCCGGGCCGTCGCTCCCCGCCGGCAGGTCACGCCAGGCGGCCAGCAGGCAGATCGGCGTGAGGACGAGTGACATGAGGATGAGGGCCAGCGCGATGCCGTCGACGCCGAGCGCGTAGCTGACCCCGAACTGCGGGATCCACTGGTGCTGCTCGACGAGGCGGAACTGCCCGGTGGTCGACGAACCCGCGTACGCGACCGTTGCGAGGATGCCGGCGACCAAGGTGACCAGCGAGAAGCCGAGCGCGACCTGCTTGGCGCGAGCGGCCGCGCCGGACGGAAGCAGCCAGACGACCACCGCACCGACGAGCGGGATGGCACCGACCACCGTGAGCCACGGGAACGACGTCATCACTGCATCACCCACACCGCGCCGACGAGGAGGACGACCCCGACGAGCATGGTCAGGGCGTAGGACCGGGCGTAGCCGTTCTGGACCTTGCGCCATCGTCCGGACGTACCGGCCACCAGCCGCCCGAGTCCGGTGGCGGCGCCGTCGACGCCGGCGTTGTCGGCGAAGACCAGCGACCGGGTCAGGTGGATGCCCGGCCGCATGAACACGCCTTCGTTGACGGAGTCCTGGTAGAGGTCGTTGCGGGCGGCCTGGGTGAGGATGCTGCCGGCCGGGGCGGTCTGGGGGACCTCGTCGCGGATGTAGCGAGCCCATGCGAGCACGACACCGGCGGCCACGAGCAGCAGCGTCACGACGGTGATGGCGAGCGGCGCGATGACGGGGTGCTCCTCGACGGGCTCGTCGATGCCGAACACCGGGTTCAACCAGCTGGTGATGATGCCCGTCGGCCCGAGGATGAGGCCGAGGAAGGCCGAGCCCAAGGCGAGAACCATCATCGGGATGGTCATGGTCAGCGGCGACTCGTGCGGGTGCAGGTCGTCGGTCCACCGCTTCTTGCCGAGGAACGTCATGAAGTAGAGCCGGGACATGTAGAAGGCGGTGATGCCGGCACCGATGAGCGCTACGCCGCCGAACACCCAGGGGTGCCAACCCTCGCCGACGAACGCCGACTCGATGATCTTGTCCTTGCTCCAGAAGCCGGAGAACACGGGCACCCCGATGATGGCGAGGTAGCCGAGCCCGAACGTGATCGCGGTGATCCGGATGACCGCCCAGAGGGCGCCGAACCGTCTCATGTCGACCTGGTCATTCATCGCGTGCATGACCGAACCGGCCCCCAGGAACATCCCGGCCTTGAAGAAGCCGTGGGTCAGCAGGTGGAAGATCGCGAACGCGTACCCGACCGGCCCCAGTCCGGCGGCCAGCATCATGTAGCCGATCTGGCTCATCGTCGAGGCGGCCAAGGCCTTCTTCATGTCGTCCTTGGCGCAGCCGACGATCGCCCCGAAGAGAAGGGTCACCGCGCCGACGAGCGCCACCGCGACCTGGGCGTTCGGGGAGGCGTCATAGATGACGTTGCTGCGGACGACGAGGTAGACGCCGGCGGTGACCATGGTCGCCGCATGGATCAGCGCGGACACCGGCGTCGGCCCGGCCATGGCGTCGCCGAGCCAGCTCTGCAGCGGGAACTGGGCGGACTTGCCGCAGGCGCCGAGCAGCAGGAAAAGGCCCATCGCCAAGACCGCGCCCTGGCTGGCCTGGCCGACGCCGGCGTTGACCGAGGCGAAGTCGACGGCCCCGAACTGCCAGAACATGATCATGATGGCGACGGAGAGCCCGAGGTCGCCGACCCGGTTGACGACGAACGCCTTGTTGGCCGCCGTCGCATACGCCGGCCGATAGTTCCAGAAGCCGATGAGCAGGTAGGACGCCAGACCGACGCCCTCCCACCCGACGTAGAGCAGCAGGTAGGAGTCGGCGAGGACGAGCAGCAGCATCGCCGCGACGAAGAGGTTGAGGTACGCGAAGAACCGTCGCTTCTCGGGATCGTCCGCCATGTACCCGAGCGAGTAGACGTGGATGAGCGATCCGACGAAGGTGATGAGCAGGACGAAGGCCATCGACAGCTGGTCGACGAGCAGGCCGGCGCTGAGCTGGAACTGCCCGGCGGGCAGCCAGTCGTAGAGCGCGATGTGCATCGGCCGGGCCTCGTCGCTGCGGCCGACCATCTGCAGGACGATCAGCAGCCCGACGACGAAGGACGCCCAGGAGAGGCACACCGCGAGCACCGGGCCGAACCGGTCCGTCCGCTTACCACCGACGAGCAGCACGAGAGCACCGAGCGCGGGGAAGACGATGAGCAGCCACGCGTATGCGGTGATACCGGTCGCGGCGGCAGCCGCCCCTTCGGCGGTGGCCAGGGTCAGCACAGCGCTTCTTTCACAGACACGTGGCTCCTCTTACAGCTTCAGGAGGTTGGCGTTGTCGACCGAGGCCGACCGGCGGGAGCGGAAGATGGCCATGATGATGGCCAGACCGACGACGACCTCGGCGGCCGCGACGACCATGACGAACAGGGCGATGACCTGGCCGTCGAGCGTGCCGTAGATCCGCGCGAACGTCACAAAGGCGAGGTTCGTCGCGTTGAGCATCAGCTCGACGCCCATGAACACCACGATCGCGTTGCGCCGCAACAGGACTGCGGCCGCGCCGATCGTGAACAGGATGGTCGCGAGGTAGACGTAGTGGACGAGGTTCATCGCTCCGACCCCTCCTCGATCTCGCTCTCGATGGCCTGCTCGGCGGCGTGGTAGGTGCTGGGCGACTCGATCTGGTCACGGGACCGCAGCACCCGCGACACCGACAAGGGCGTCGGCGTGCCGTCCGGGAGCAGGGCAGGCGTGTCGGTGGCGTTGTGACGGGCATACACACCCGGCACGGGCAGACCGGCGACGAACTCGTTCTCGCGGATTCGGCGCTGCGACCAGTCCTTCTGGGTCCGCTTCTCGCCGATGCGCTGCCGGTAGGCCAGGACCATGGCACCGACCGCGGCGGTGATGAGCAGCGCCGACGTCAGCTCGAAGACCCAGACGTACTTGCCGAAGACGAGCTCGGCGACACCACTGACGTTCCCGGGGCTCTCGTTGACCGCGTCGAGGAACTTCGGCTCGGGCAGGGTGAGCGAGCCCAGCGCGAAGAACATCACCAGGGCCAGGCCCAAACAGAGCAGCAGGGCGGCGACCTTCTGGCCGCGGATCGTCTCGATGAGAGAGTCGGACGAGTCGACCCCGACGAGCATGAGGACGAACAGGAAGAACATCATCACGGCGCCGGTGTAGACGAACACCTGGGCGATGCCGAGGAAGTCGGCCTGCTGGACGATGTAGAGCACGCCGAAGTTGACCATCACGAACGCGACACAGAGGGCGGCGTGTACCGCCTTGCGGGCGAAGAGCAGGCCGAGTGACGCGGTCACCATGAGCGGCCCGAGGATCCAGAAGATCACCGCTTCGCCGGTCGAGGTCATTGCGACCCTCCTGTCGCGTTCTCCGGCGTCGACACGAGGCGAGTCTGGAGCGCACCGGCCTGCGCCTCGGCCGGAGCCGGCCCGCGGGTACCGGTGTTGCCCAGGCCCACCGGTTCCTCCGTGACGTCGCCCGCGGTGCCGGTGAGCTCCTCGGTCTGGCGGCGGTGAGAGCGGACCCACTCCTCCTGCTCGGGCGTTGCCCGGGTGACCTTGCCCTGGTAGTAGTCGCGCTCCTCCATGTCGGCGACCATCGGGTGCGGCGCGGGCAGCATGCCCTCCTGCACGGGGGCGAGCAGCTGGTCCTTGGTGAAGATGAGGTCGGCGCGGTTGTTGTCGGCCAGCTCGTAGAAGTTCGTCATGGTCAGCGCGCGCGTGGGGCAGGCCTCGATGCAGAGGCCGCAGAAGATGCACCGCAGGTAGTTGATCTGGTAAACGCGGCCGTAGCGCTCGCCGGGCGAGAACCGGCCGCTGCCGCCCTCGCTGTCGTCGTTCGCCGCGCCCTCGACCAGGATGGCGTCGGCCGGGCAGGCCCAGGCGCACAGCTCGCAGCCGACGCACTTCTCAAGGCCGTCGGGGTGCCGGTTCAGCTGGTGCCGGCCGTGAAACCGCGCTTCGGTGGGGCGCTTCTCCTCGGGGTACTCCTCGGTGAGCACCTTGCGGAACATCGTCCCGAAGGTGACGCCGAAGCCCGCGACCGGGGCGAAGAGGCTCTGGACGAAACCCGGCTCCTCGTCGGCGCGCCGTTCGGCCGCCGATGGCTTCGCGGGCGCCCGCGGGGGCACTCGACGGGCCGGGGTCTGCGACCCACCTTCGGCGTTGGAGGGGCCGCCCTCGGAACGCGGCTGCTCGCCCTGGGGCTGCGAGAAGTCGCGCCCGGTGGAGTCGTCAGTCACGGGCGTTCTCCTCGGTATGCGTGTCGTCCCCGGCGCTCGCCCCGCCGGTCCGGGCGCCGACGGCGACCGGTCGTCGCGACGGCTCCTTGAGCGTCTGCCCGGGTAGCGGCGGAACAGGGTACCCGCCCGCGAAGGGGTCGACGGCCCTCGGTGGGCCGGCGGCCGCCTCCGCCTCCTCCTTGTCGGCGCGGCGCATGTCGTAGAGCCAGGACCCGCCGAGCGCGACGATGGCGATGACCGCGATGGCGACGAGGATGGGCACCGGGAAGTTGCGGCCGGCGATGGTCACGGCGTTGTCGCCGAACCAGCCGTTCTGGGCTCCGCGGATGAACGCCACCAGGACCACCCAGAGCAGCGTCACGGGGATGAGGAACTTCCACCCGAAGCGCATGAACTGGTCGTAGCGCGTGCGGGGCAGCGAGCCGCGGAGCCAGACGAAGACGAACATGAACGTCCACATCTTGGCGGTGAACCACAGCACACCCCACCAGCCGCCGCTGAACATGTTGTCGTTGATGAGCGAGACGAGTGGCGGGGCCTGCCAGCCGCCGAGGAACATCGTCGTCGCGAGCGCCGAGACAGTGAACATGTTCACGTACTCGGCGAGGTAGAACATCGCGAACCGCATCGAGCCGTACTCGGTGTGGAAACCGCCGGTCAGCTCGCCCTCGCCCTCAGCGAGGTCGAACGGCAGTCGGTTCGTCTCGCCGACCATGGTCACGACGTAGACGGCGAACGAGAAGAGGCCCGGTGCGATGTACCAGAGCGACGACTGACCGTAGACGATCTGGGACGTCGACATTGAGCCGCTGTAGATGAACACGGCGACCAGGGCGAGACCCATGGCGATCTCATAGGAGATCACCTGCGCCGTGGAGCGCACACCGCCGAGCAGCGGGTACGTCGACCCCGACGACCAGCCGGCCAGGATGATGCCGTAGACGCCGACCGAGGCCACGGCGAGGACGAGGAGCACGGCGACCGAGAAGTCGGACAGCTGCAGCGGGGTCATGTGGCCGAACATGGAGGCCTTGTCGCCCAACGGGATGATCGCGAAGGAGACGAACGCCATCGTGGCGGCGATGAGCGGCGCGAGGGTGAAGATGATCTTGTCGGCGGCGGCCGGGGTGACGTCCTCCTTGAGCATCGACTTCATACCGTCGGCCAGGGTCTGGAGGAGACCGAACGGGCCGGTGCGGTTCGGGCCCGGACGCTGCTGCATCCGGCCGATCACGCGTCGCTCGAACCAGATGACGAGCAGCGTGCTGATCAGCAGGTAGACGAAGATGAGCACCGCCTTGATGAGCGAGAGCCACCACGGCGTGTCGGAGAAGTCGGCCTTGGGGTTGTCCACCGCCGGGACGGCCAGCTCGGGCAGGACGGTCAAGAGGGTCGTCATTGCGGCAGTCCTTCGTCGAATCCGCCACCGGGTGGAACGGTGCGCGCAATGGAAGCCCGGTTCTCGACCGACCTGGCCGCCGAGGGGGAGACGGTCACACCCTGCGTTTCAGTGCTCGGCCCGGAGCTCGGAGTCACCTCGACCGGCGCGCCGGACTCCTCGCGCAGCGCAGTGCGCACCGAGCAGCCGGCCGAGTTGGTCGGCAACCAGACGACGCCGTCGACCATCCGGTCGGTCACGAGGACGGGCACCCTCACCGCCCCGTGGTCGCTGGACACCGAGACCTCGTCGCCGTCGACGACTCCGAGACGATCGGCGTCCCTCACCGACAGCCGGGCGACCGCACGCGGCGCGGTGCCGGCCAGGAACGGCTCGCCGTCCTGCAGCCGTCCGGCGTCGAGCAGCGTCGGCCAGGTCGCCAGGACGAACTGGCCCCCGGCGTCCCGTGTCGGAGCGTCCGGTGTCGGCGCGTCCAGCGAGGCGGCCGCCCCGTTGCCGACGCCGCGTTGGCCGGACCACGGCCCCAGCTCGGCGAACTGGTCGTGGACCTGCTCCTGGGTCCGGGTCTCCAGGAAGTACCCCATCTCGGCGGCCAGCATGTCGAGCACCCGGTGGTCGCTCATCGCGTTGGTGTCGAGGGCGGTCTCGAAGGGCCGGACCCGGCCTTCCCAGTTGACGAACGCGCCCGCCTTCTCGGCGTGCGGGGCCACCGGAAGGACGACGTCGGCGACCGCCGTCACGGCGGAGTCGCGCACCTCGAGCGAGACGACGAACGTCTTCGCCAAGGCCTCCTCCACGCCGGGGTCGCCGAGGTCGGCCGGGTCGACGCCGCCGACGACGAGGGCGTCGATTCCGCCGGAACGGGCCGCCTCGATGATGCCGCCGGTGTCGCGGGCGGGTGTGTCGGGGAGGCCGACCACGTCCCACACCTCGGCCACCTCGGCCCGCGCCTCGGCGCTGGCCGCCGGGCGGCCCCCCGGCAGCAGGGCGCCCAGAGCGCCGGCCTCGAGGGCACCCCGCTCACCTGCGCGGCGCGGGATCCACGCGAGCTTGGCGCCGACGCTGCCGGCCAGCGCCGTAGCGGCCGTGAGCGCCCCCGGTACGGTGGCGAGCCGCTCGCCGACCAGGACGATCCCACCGTCTCCGAGCGCGTCCTGCGCGGCTCGGCCGGCTTCGGACCCACCGAGGTCGCGCAGCACGGCCGTCTCGCCGCCCGGGCGCGTGGGCACGAGCCGGCCGACCAGCTTGTCGAGACCGCGGGAAGGGAACGGCGCGACCGCATACACCTGCGTCTTGTGCCGCCGGACCGCCTTGCGCAGCCGGAGGAAAACGATGGGCGACTCGTCCTCGGGCTCGAACCCGACCAGGAGCACCGCCTTGGCGTTCTCGAGGTCGGCGTAGGTCACGGCGCCGCCCTCGGGGCCGGTCGCGACGACCTGCTTGGCCAGGAAGTCGGCCTCCTCGGCCGAGTGGGGCCGGGCTCGGAAGTCGATGTCGTTGGTGTTCAGGGCGATTCGCGCGAACTTGGCGTATGCGTAGGCGTCCTCGACGGACACCCGTCCGCCCACGAGGACGCCGGCGCCCCTGGCCCGGCGCAGCCCCTCGGCCGCCTTCTCGAGGGCCTCTGGCCAGCCCGCGGCGCGCAGCTCACCTTCGGCGTCGCGCACGAGAGGCAGCTCGAGCCGGTCGGGCAGGGTGGCGTACTGGAAGGCCCAGCGGCCCTTGTCGCAGTTCCACTCCTCGTTGACGTCGGGGTCGTTGGTGGCCATCCGCCGCAGCACGACGCCGCGACGGTGGTCGGTGCGGATCGCACAGCCGGACGCGCAGTGCTCACAGACACTGGGCGTCGACACGAGGTCGAACGGCCGCGAGCGGAACCGGTAGGCCGCACCGGTGAGGGCGCCGACGGGGCAGATCTGGACGGTGTTGCCGGAGAAGTACGACTCGAACGGCTGGTCCTCGTAGATGCCGACCTGTTGCAGCGCCCCCCGCTCGACGAGCGCGATGAACGGGTCGCCGGCGATCTGGTCGGAGAACCGTGTGCAGCGCGCGCAGAGGACGCACCGTTCCCGGTCGAGCAGCACCTGGCTGGAGATGTTGATGGGCTTGGGGTAGGTGCGCTTGACGTCCTCGAACCGGGACGTGGCGCG
>DATLQE010000406.1:0-4794 GCA_035535335.1 Lapillicoccus sp.
AACTACCTCGTGCGGGAAGGGCTACGCCGGCTCCTCGAGGACTCCGGCGAGGTCGACGTTCTGGCCTGCGTCGGGTCGGCGACCGAGCTGCTCGACGCGGTCGGACGCCTGCGGCCGGAGGTGGTCCTCACCGACATCCGGATGCCACCGGGGCACCACATGGAGGGGATCGAAGCGGCGCACGTGATCCGTTCGACGCATCCCGGCACCGGGGTTGTCGTGCTGTCCCAGCACACCGACGACTCCTACGCGATGGCGCTGTTCGCCGACGGATCCGCCGGCCTGGGCTACCTGCTCAAGGACCGCATCGGCGATCTCGAGGATCTTGTGCACGCTCTGCGCGAGGTCCGCGCGGGTGGGTCGGTGATCGATCCGGCCATCGTCGACGCCCTGGTTCGGCGACGTCGGCAGGACGCCTCGAGCCCACTGACGGCGCTGACCACCCGCGAGCTGGATGTGCTCCGGGAGATGGCCCGGGGGAGGACCAACGCGGGCATCGAGGCGTCACTGCACCTCTCGGGATCCACGGTCGAGAAGCACGTGAATGCGATCTTCACCAAGCTCGGGCTCTCCGAACAGCCGGTTCATCGACGGGTCGCCGCCGTACTGACCTTCCTCGAGTCAGGAGCGCACTCGCCCCTGTGACCGCCCAGCCGTCGACCTGGAGGACGGCTCCCGGTTCCAGGTCATCGGCGCGGAGCTTTGGCTAGCCGGACGTCGAGGGCAGCGAGGGTCTCTCGTCGTATGCGTCACGCGCGCTGTCGATGTCAGCCGCGTGCCGGTCGGCCCAGTCGACGAGCTCACAGACCGTGGTGAGCAGCGTCCGGCCCATCACGGTGAGGGCGTACTCGACTTTCGGTGGGACGGTCGGGTAGACGGTTCGGGTGACGAGGCCGTCCCTCTCGAGTCCTCGGAGGGTGACCGCGAGCATCCGTTGGCTGATGCCGTCCACGCTGCGGCGGATCTCGTTGAACCGGTGGGCCCGATCACCAAGCAGGCCGATGACGAGGAGCGACCACTTGTCGCCCACGCGGTCGAGGACGTCACGCACACGCCCGTCGAGCGGCCGCGCCGACACCGTCTCGTTCAGGTTCCCTCCCGGTCACATGGGCACCCTGATGTGCCGCCTTCCGTCGAGGTCCATCCTGACCGAAACTGAGAGCGGTTACAAGGTGTAACCATCACACCTACTGGAACCGAGTCGTCGTGACGGTGACCACCACGGATCACATCCTCCTGCGTCGCACCGTGCGGCTCACGGCGCGAGCGTCAGGACTCCTGTTCGCCGGCGCCCTCGCGACGCGAGCGGCTCGCCCAGGCCGGGACAAGACCGCACAGCAGCTCTACATCGCGTTCGCCGCGACCCATCTCGTCCACTTCGCGGTCGTCGCCCGGTACGCGATGGCAACCGGTGGCCGCAACCTCTTCCCGGGTGGGCGACACCTCGACGACGTGGGCGGCTGGCCCACCGTGCTGACGATCTACGCGCTGTTCGGCGGTCTCGTTGTCACCGGCCGTGAGGCCGTCGGATCGGCTGGTCCTGGCGGGCGGACGGCCACGATGGGATACGCCGCCAGCGGTCTGATCGGGACCATGTTCGTCGGCACCTACCTCGGTCAGCTGCGGCGGTCATATTGGTTCGCCGTGCCGGCAACCGTCGTCGGTGCAGCGGTGACCGCACGACTGGTCACGGCTTACCGGGGAGGCGCGCCGTGACGGCGCTCCGCCGGGACCGCGCGGTGGTCCTCGGCGGAGGAATAACGGGGCTGCTGGCCGCGCGGGTGCTGAGCGACCACTTCGCGGTGGTCGAGCTCGTCGACCGGGACGCGCTGGACGACAGCGTGGTCGCCAGGCGAGGCACGCCTCAAGCACGTCATCTGCACGGGCTGCTGTCGCGTGGCCTCGAGGTGCTCGAGGGCCTGCTTCCGGGGCTGACGGCGGAGCTGGTCGACGAGGGAGCACGGATCGGCGACATGTTGGGCAACACCCGGATCTGTTTCGGTGGCCATCGGTTCGCCCAAGGCCCGTCCGGGTTGACCGCGCTCTGTGTGAGCCGGCCAACTCTCGAGGCAGCCATCCGCCGTCGCGTCTCTGCGCTGCCGGGTGTCCGGCTGCGCGGCGGTCACGACATCGCCGGTCTGACAACCACACCTGACCACCGTCGGGTGACCGGAGTGGTCGTCGTCGACCGGCGGGACGGCCACGGCGAGACTGCGAGTGCCGAGTGGCCGGCCGATCTCACCGTCGTCGCCACGGGCCGTGGCTCACGGCTAGCCACGTGGCTCTCAGCCCATGGGTACGCACCGCCCACGACCGAACGGGTCGCGCTGCAGGTCGCATACGCGAGCCAGCAGTTCCTCCTGCCGCAGGGCGCCCTGGGCAACGATCTCGTCGTGCTGTCGGCCCCGACTCCTCGGAGGCCTCGCGGTGGCGCCCTGTCACTGATCGAAGGCGGCCGCTGTCTCGTCACCCTCATGGGAGTTCTCGGTGACCACCCACCAACGGACACCGACGGCTTCCGCGGATTCGCTGCCGATGCCGCGCTGCCCGATCTCGCAGAGCTGGTCCGCCTCGCCGAACCGGTTGACGATCCGGCCCGGTATCGCCATCCCGTGGCCGTCCGCCACCGCTATGACCGGATACCGTCGTTCCCGGACTGACTTGCCGTCCTGGGTGACTCCGTGTGCAGCCTCAACCCGATCTACGGCCAGGGCATGACGGTGGCCGCACTTCAGGCCCAGGTCCTGCACCGACATCTGGAGCGAGGCGCCGGCTGGCGGCCGAGCCGCTACCTCGACGACATCGGGCGGATCAGCGCAGCTGCCTGGTCGCTTGCGCTCGCCGGTGACCTCTCCTTCCCTCAGGTGAGCGGCCACCGCACCACCGCCACCCGGCTGCTGGGCGGCTACGTCGCTCGGCTGCAGGCCGCAGCGGCGAACGATCCCGCGCTGGGCGGAGCCTTCCTCCGCGTCACGTCACTCGTGGACCCACCGGCCGCTCTCCTTCGACCCGACACGCTTCGTCGCGTTGTCCGTCCCAGGCGCGCCAGGAGCGCGCGATCGCCGGAGTCAACTGAACCAAGTGACCAAGGCTCCGTGGGGGAGGATCACAGCACCTGTAAGACCTGGAAACTCAGCCCAGACCGACCACGCGAGTACGGGCTCAGCGCCTCAATGTGGAGATGGACATGCCATGCACGTCGGTGTCGGTCGCCGCGTCTAGGTTGACTGCCATGTCGACCTATACCGACCGACCCCACTCGGCCCTGCTCGTGATCGACGTGCAGAACGGCGTCGTGGCCCGCTCCATCAACCGGGACGCCGTCGTGGCGACGATCAGCGGACTCGTCGACCGCGCCCGCGCGGAGGACGTCCCGGTCGTGTGGGTGCAGCACTCGGACGACGAAGCCTTGACCCAGGGAAGCGACGCATGGCAGTACGTCGAGGAGCTGCAGCCCCAGGCCGACGAGGCGTTGGTGCCGAAGCGGTACGGCGACGCCTTTGAGGCGACCGATCTGGAGTCGGTCCTCGCCGTCCGCGGTGTGGGGCGGGTCGTCATCACGGGTGCGCAGACCGACGAATGCGTCCGTGCGACGCTGCACGGAGCGTTCGTGCGCGGCTACGACACGACGTTGGTGAGCGACGCGCATACGACTGAGGACCTCTCCGAGTGGGGCGCGCCGCCGCCCGACAAGGTGGTCGACCACACGAACCTCTATTGGCAGTACCAGTCGGGGCCTGGCCGGACGGCAGAGGTGGTCGCGTCCGACGATCTCAAGCTCTGACGCGCCATGGGCGACTTCACGATCCGGCCGCTCGAGCCGGGGACGTGAGCCGCGACGCCAGTGCGCGCCCGTAGCCCGGTGACCGGAGGCTCGTCGTTGCCCAGACGGCTAGCCGTCTGCCGCTTGTCGAATCCCACATGCGGTGCGCAGGTGGTACGCTGTTATGGTGAATACCACTTTCCAGCTTGTCATGGGAGACCGGGGGAGGCTCGTCGTTCCCGCTGAGCTGCGGAATCGATGGGGGCTCGAGGCGGGGTCGACGCTGCTCCTGGTGGAGACCCCCGAGGCGCTGGTCCTGGCGACCCGAGAGCAGGTCAAGCGGCTGGTACGCCGTCAGCTCGACGGCCGAAGCCTTGTGGAGGAGCTGATCTCGGACCGTCGAGCTGCGGCCGAAGCCGACGCTCGGGCGTGAACGTCTTTGACGCCTCCGCCCTGCTGGTCTTTCTCCAGGGGGAGCAAGGAGCGGACGTCGTCGAGGCTGCGCTCATTGACGGCGGTGCCTGCAGTGCGGCCAACTGGTCCGAGACCGCTCAGAAGATCCACCAACGCGGGGGCAACTGGCCTCTGGCACGGGGGCTCCTGCTGGGGTACGGCGTGACCGTGGAACCGGTGCTCATCGAGGACGCTGAGCGCGCCGCCGAACTCTGGTCAACGGTGCCTGGACTCTCGCTTGGCGACCGCCTCTGCCTCGCTTTGGGCGAGCGACACGACGCCGTTGTCTGGACGGCCGACGCGGCCTGGGGTTCGGGGACGACGATTCGCCAAGTGCGGGGGGCCGGGCCAACGATTACTTGACATAATGTCGATTATCGGCGCTCAACTACAGCGAGTTGCATCAGATGCGGCAACCGGTCGAACCCCGGCTGTCCCCCGGCGATCACATAGTCGTTCGACACCGGCTGTCTCCTCAGACCTCGTCTCAGACCTCGTCTCGAACCGGTCCATGGTCCCAGAGACGACGACGTTCGCCGACCGCCCAGCGAGCCGTCTCCGCCACCACCGGGTCGGAG
>DATLQE010000407.1:0-6910 GCA_035535335.1 Lapillicoccus sp.
GCCGTCTTCGCCGGCGGTTTCACGCTGGAGGCGGTGGAGGCCGTATGCGGTGATCCTCCGCTGGACCGAACACGGCTGTTGGACGTGTTGAGCAAGTTGGTCGACAAGTCGCTGGTGGTGCCGGAGAGGGTCGCGGCAGCGACACGGTACCGGCAACTGGAGACGGTGCGGCAGTTCGGCGGCGAGAAGCTCGACCTGGCGGGGGAGACCGCTCAGCTGTCAGCGGCGCATTGTGTGTACTTCCTCGGCTTTGCCGTCGCCCATAATCCCGAACGGGTCATGGGGGTGGTGATCGAACAGCCGAGGTTGGTTGACAGCGAACACGACAACCTGCGGGCCGCGTTGCGGTGGGCGTGCGCGCACGATCCGGATACCGCTCTCCGCCTCGTCGCCAGTTTGTGGCGCTTCTGGTTCATCCGCGGTCACGCGGTCGAGGGAGCGCGGTGGGCCGAGCGAGCCTTGGCGGTGTCACCCGGCCCGTCCCGGCCGCGCGCAGCCGCCCTGATCGGCCTGACGGGGTTGGACAGCCGCCAAGGCCGAAGTGACCGACACCGGTCACTTGGCGCGGAGGCCGTGGCGATCGTGGAGGAGATCGGCGAGCCGGACGAGGTGGTGATGGCCCACATCGTCGAGGCCACGCTGGCGTGGAGCACCTTCGACCTCGACGAAGCCGAACAGATGGCGGCCGACGTTCGAGGGGAGGCCATCGAACGCAGCCGGCCCGAATACGCGGCCGCCGGCAGCTGGCTCCTCGGGCAGTGCGCGTTGTCTCACGAGGACGGGCCCCTGGCCGCCAGGCGCTTCGAAACCTGCCTGACCGAGCTCGCCGAGTCGGACGTTCGCACCCGCCCCTTCCTGCCGGTCGTCACGCCGGCTCTTCAACTCGTCCCGATCGCCGGACGCCTGGTTCCCTGCCTGGAGGAGACCATGCTCGTCGGGAGGCGGGTAGGTGTCATCCAGGCCACCGGGTATGTGTCGTCGGCCATCGGCTACGCGAAAAGGCTGTCCGGAGA
This sequence comes from Lapillicoccus sp., assembly GCA_035535335.1. Taxonomy (GTDB): domain Bacteria; phylum Actinomycetota; class Actinomycetes; order Actinomycetales; family Dermatophilaceae; genus Lapillicoccus. The sequence continues at coordinate 1,014 of DATLQE010000407.1, forward strand.
TCACCGGGCGGCGATCTCCGTCGTCTCGGATGGAATCGACCAGTTCGCGGAGCTGGGGGATGACCTGGCCCGGGCGCAGGCCCTGCAACAACTCGGCTGCATCCACCGCGACGGCGGCGAATACCTCGCGGCCGACGAGGAACTGACGCTTGCACGGGAGCTTCGCGTCCGACTCGGCGACCGTCGAGGCGAGCTGCTGACCGAGCTCAACATCGCCTTGCTGCACGCCATGGGTGATGGTGTCGACCGCGGCCTGGAGAACGCGCGTCGTTCCTTGGTCGGATTCGAGTCCGCCGGCGACCAGGTGGGGATGGGCGCGGCACTGACCGTCCTCGGGGCGATCGAACTGCTGACCGGCGAGACCCGAGCGGCACGGGAGATGTACCGGCGGGCCGCGGAGCGGCTCGCACCCTGGCGGCGAGCCTCGGGCTGGTGGTGGTTGATGGTGGCCGAGCTGTCCCACGAGCTGGCGGATCCGCACCGCGCAGCTCGCGAATTGGAGAGAGCAGCTGCGATCTTCGACCGCACCACGTGCCTGGTCGCCGGTCGTCGCTTGGCCGCACTGCGGGGCGTCGTCGCGCGTTGATCAGTCCGCGGGCGAGTTGTGTTGAGTCGCGTTGAGATGGCGATGAGGTCTCGTTGAGATCGGTTTCCTAGCGTCGCTCCTGGATCTGACACAGCAACCAGGAGGCAGCAATGAGCATGACCGAGACTGAGCTGAACCGCATCGGGGAGGCCACCCTCGCCGAGTTCGCCGCCGGCCTACGCGGCACCGTCGTGCGGGCAGAGGACGAGGACTATGACCGAGAGCGCAGCATCTGGAACGGGGCGCACGATCGCCGTCCAGCGGTCATCGTGCGGTGTGCGGGGGTGGCCGACGTGATCCGCACCGTCGATCTCGCTCGCACCGAGGGGCTGCCGCTCGCGGTCCGTGGTGGAGGTCATTCGATCCCCGGGTTCTCGTCCGTTGACGGCGGCATCGTGCTGGACCTGTCGCAGATGAGGGGCATTCAGGTCGACCCCGCCCGCCGGACGGCGACCGCGCAGGCCGGCTGCACGTGGAAGGACCTGGACGCAGAAACCCAGCAGTTCGGGCTCGCGACGACGGGCGGACTGGTGTCCTCGACCGGCGTCGCCGGCTTCACCACCGGCGGCGGCATCGGCTGGCTGATGCGCAAGCATGGACTGGCCAGCGACAACCTCATCGGAGCCGACCTCGTCACGGCCGACGGCCAGTTCGTCCATGCCAGTGCCAGTGAGCGTTCCGATCTGTTCTGGGGGTTGCGCGGTGGCGGCGGCAACTTCGGGGTGGTGACTTCCTTCGAGTTCCAGCTGCACGAGGTCGGGCCGACCGTCTTCGCCGGTCTCGTCTTCTATCCGGCCGAGGAGGCCGAGCAGGTGCTGCGAGGCTATCGGGCGGCCTGCGCGGCGGCCCCGGATGAACTGACGACGCTGGTCAACCTGACCACCGCGCCACCGGTGCCGTTCCTCCCCGAATCGGTCCACGGCAAGCCGATCATCGGCGTCGGTGCGTGCTGGTCCGGTGATCTGGATGCCGGCCCCGAAGCTACCGCCCCGTTCCGATCGCTGGGCACGGTCATCGCCGATGTGATCGCAGCGAATCCATATGCGGGGTGGCAGCAGGCGCTGGACCCGTTGTATCCACGGGGCATCTACAACTACTTCCGCTCGGCATTCCTTCGCACTGTCGATGACGCGTCGCTGCGTGTGCTGCTGGACTCATTTGCGTCCGTGCCCACCGCGCTGACGGAGATCCACCTCCAACACCTTGGTGGTGCGGTGGGCCGGGTCCCGGCGGACGCAACGGCTTTCGCGCTGCGAGACCAGGAGTTCATCGTCAACGTCGTTGCCCGTACGCCGGACGCGGAGGGGTTCGCGGATGTCGTCGAATGGGCGCGCGGGGTGACGTCGGCTCTCGGTCCGCACGCCGGCACCTACGTGAACTTCACCGGTGAATCGTCCGCGGCACTCGTACGCGCGTCATACCCACCGGACACATACCGGCGGCTGGTCGACCTCAAGGACGCATACGACCCCAACAACTTGTTCCGACTGAACCAGAACATCGCCCCCTCGACGTGACCTCTCAGGGATCCGAGGGGGGCGGCATGGTCGACCGCGCAGAACCGCGTACGAGAGTGGTGCCCACGCCCGCAGGAGCCACGGTCAAGATCATCGAGCGCGTCGGCAACGGGACGCCGATGGTGTTCCTGCACAGCGGTGTCGGCAGCGCCGGTGAGTGGCGTCAGGTGTTCACCATGTGGCCGGACGCAGATCGCCTCGTGGCCGTAGATGCCTTCGGTGACGGTGTCGGACCCGGCCGGCCGGGGCGCCGCACTCTCGACGACTTCGCCGATCAGGTCCTTGCGGTCGCGGAGTACGTGGGCGAGCCCGTGCACCTGGTCGGCTTCTCGTGGGGCGGGGCCACGGCTCTGCACGTCGGGGCGACCGCACCCCGCGTGCTCGCGTCGCTGACCGTGATCGAGCCGGAGGCATACGGTTTGCTGACGCCCGCCGACGGGCCGGCATACCTGACCATCTCGGCGCTGCGCGACCGGTGCCGTGACCATGTGCGGGCCGACCGCTGGTATGAGGCGTACGAGGAGTTCGTCGACTACTACAACGGGTCGGGCTCGTTCGCGGGGTGGCCAGCCGCACGTCGGGCTCGGTTCCTCGACGACCAGCGCAAGCGCGGAGATCTCTGGGACGTGCTCTTCGAGGCGCCGCTGACGGCCGACTCCCTCGCCGCTGTGCCGCTGCCGGTGCACGTCGTGGAGGGGTCGGCCACCTCGGTTGTCGACCACACCATCTGTGCGCTGGTCCTGCGCCACCTGAGCCGCCCCGAACACACCCTCATCGAGGGCGCCGGTCACATGATCCCCCTGACCCACGCCGCCGCCCTCACCCGAGCGCTCGTCGAGCGGGTCACCGGATGGCGGCGCCCGTCAAGGGAAGCGGGTCAGGCCAGGGTCGACGCGTCGATGACGAAGCGGTAGCGGACGTCGGAAGCCAGGACGCGCTCGTAGGCCTCGTTCACCTGGTCGGCCGAGATGACCTCGACCTCGCTGCCGATGCCCTGCTCGGCACAGAAGTCGAGCATCTCCTGAGTGGCGGCAATACCGCCGATCATCGAACCGGCGAGGGAGCGCCGGGGAGCGAGCAACGAGGACCCGCTGACGGTCAACCGGCCCGGGGCGGCACCGACGCCGACCATCGTGCCGTTGACGGCGAGCAGGTTCAGATAGGCATCCAGGTCGAGGGTGGCGCTGACCGTGTTGATGATGAGGTCGAACCGGCCCGCGAGATGGGCGAAGGTGTCCGGGTCGGAGGTCGCGAAGTAGTCGTCCGCACCGAGTCTGAGCCCGTCCTCCTGCTTCTTCAGCGACTGGGAAAGCACGGTGACGTCGGCGCCGAGGGCGTGGGCGATCTTGACCGCCATGTGGCCGAGGCCGCCGAGTCCCACGATCGCGACCTTCTTGCCCGGCCCGGCACCCCAGTGCCGCAGCGGAACGTACGTGGTGATGCCGGCGCAGAGCAGGGGTGCTGCTGCGGCGGGGTCGATGCCGTCGGGCACGGACAGGACGAAATCAGCGTCGACGACGACGTGGGTCGAGTACCCGCCTTGGGTGCTGGTGCCGTCGCGGTCGGTGCCGGCATACGTGGGCACCATGCCGTTGAGGCAGAACTGCTCGTCGCCGTTGCGGCAGTTGGTGCACTTCCGGCAGGAGTTGACCATGCAGCCGACGCCGACACGGTCACCGACCGTGTGTGTGGTGACGTCGGCGCCGACCTCCTTGACGATCCCGACGATCTCGTGACCGGGGACCACGGGGTAGGGCTGTGGGCCCCAATCACCGTTCACGGTATGGATATCGGAGTGACAGATGCCGGCGTACTCGATCGTGATCAGGACGTCGTTGGCGCCGACGTCGCGGCGTTCGATGGTGGTCGGGGTGAGGGGCTGGCCCTCGGCGGGGGCGGCGTAGGCATTGACGCGCATGAGAATCACGAGCCTTTCGGAGTCGTCGTCGTGCAGTTGGTTTGATGATGGGTCAACGGGTTGCGGGAGCGTGTCGGGCGGCCTGTGGTCGGGCCAGCACGAGCCCGAACACGGACAGGGCAATGCAGGTGACCATGAGCACGGCCATCGGGACGGCGGTGTGCTCACCGCCCAGCCCGGCAATCGGGGCGAGAATTCCGGCGGCGGTCCACTGGACGAATCCGAGCACCGCGGAGCCCGTGCCGGGATGCTCGGGTATCTCGGCCGAGGCCAGCGCCCCTCCGTTCGGTCCGATCAGCCCTTGGGCGGTCATGAGCACGAAGAAGCTGACGAGGGCGACGAGGAGCGGGGTGTCGAACCAGATCGCCCCGACCAGCATCGCGATCCCGGCCGAAAGGCCGGCGACCTGTCCGACCGCGATGACCTTACGGGTGCTGGCCCGGCCCGCGAGCCGGGCCGCGAGGAGGGCGGCAAGGGTCATGCCGCCGGCGTTCGCAGCGAAGTCGACCGAGTACAGGCCCGGTGACACGCCGTTCATCGACTGCAGCACGAACGCCGAGGTGGCGACGTACGCGAAGACCGCGCCCATCGATGACCCGCTGACCAGGACGTAGCCGACGTAGCGGCGATGGCTCAGCACTTCACGCGCCGCGCGGGCGAACACCCGAAGACCACCCCCATGCCGCTCTGCGCGCGGCACGGTTTCCGGCACGACGCCCAGGACGGCGACGGTCATCGCCACCCCCAGCGCCGCGACGGTCCAGAAGGACACGCGCCAGTGCGACAGCTGGAGGATCACCGCGCCGAGCAGCGGCCCGACGATCGGGGCCAGGCCCCCGACGGCGGCGATCACGTTGAGCACGCGGACCAGCTGGGCGCCGGTGGCGAGGTCGACGATCACGGCCCGTCCGATGACCATCGCCCACCCGCCGGCAAAGCCCTGCACGAACCGGGCGATCATCATGACCGCGATCGACGGGGCCAGCGCGCACACCACGGATGCGACCGTCATGAGCACGACCCCACCGATGAGTGGCAGCCGCCGACCCCGCTGGTCAGACACCGGCCCACCGGCCAGCTGGCCCAGAGCCATGCCGATGAAGAAGGTCGTGAGGGTGAGCTGGACCTGGGTGGCGGTCGCGGCCAGGTCGGCCGCCACCGCGGGGAAGGCGGGCACGTACATGTCGGTCGCCAGGGGCGCGATCGCGGTCAGGAACACCACGGTCGCGATGACCGCCACGGTGACCTTCGCCGGCCGGGAAGGCGGGGTCGGCGGCCGGTCGCCCAGGTATTCGCAGTCCGGGAGAACGCTCTCGATGTGGACGGGGCCACGGGCTCGCGTCAGCACACCGGCCACTCGAAGGTTCTCCTCTGATCGGGTCGTTTACGCGATCAGGTGGGTTCCGCCGCCGATCACTGAGTCAAGTCAACATGGCGGTAGCGAGGTGGGGGAGGCCCTGCTGAGGCAGGCACTGGCAGGGCACCCCTCGTCGCAGCAATGGCCACAGAGGGCAGAGAGTCGTCAGCTTCCGGCGTTGTCGGTGGTCAGTCCGGCCGGGGACAGGCGTGTCGGCTCGGCCCACGAGGCCAGCAGGCGAAGCCGTTCGGCGGACGGGGAGCCCGGCTCCGCGGTGTAGACGAGCATCACCAGACCGGGCTGGTCGGTGAGCGCGAGCTCCTGGTAGGCCAGCACGAGCTCACCCACCACGGGATGCTGGAACCGCTTCGTCCCGGCCCCATGGGTTCGGACGTTGTGGGCTCCCCACAGCCGACGGAACAGATCGCTGCGGGTCGACAGTTCCCCGACGAGGTCCTGCATGGCTCGGTCGTGTGGGTCCCGGCCGGCTTCGGCGCGCATGATCGCCACGCACATCTC
>DATLQE010000408.1:0-2751 GCA_035535335.1 Lapillicoccus sp.
GCCTGGACCTCGGTGAGGTCGAAGACGCCCATCAGCCGCTGTCGCGCGGTCGCGGCGTCGTAGGACGAGCGGATCAGCTGGATGACCTCGTCGATGTCGAGGATGGCGACGAGCAGTCCCTCGACGAGGTGCAGCCGCTCCTCACGACGGCCGAGGCGGTATGCGGTCCGTCGCCTCACGACGTCGGTGCGGAAGTCGACGTAGACCTTCAGCAGATCCTTGAGGCCGAGGGTGCGCGGCCGGCCGTCGACGAGGGCGACGTTGTTGAGGTTGAACGACTCCTCCATGGGCGTGAGTCGGTAGAGCTGCTCGAGGACGGCTTCGGGGTTGAACCCGTTCTTGACCTCGATGACCAGCTGCATCCCGTGGGCGCGGTCGGTGAGGTCCTTGACGTCGGCGATGCCTTGGAGGCGCTTGCCCTGGACGAGGTCCTTGATCTTCTCGATGACCTTCTCGGGGCCGATGAGGTAGGGCAGCTCGGTCACGACGATGCCCTTGCGGCGCGGGTTCACGTTGTCGATGCGGGCCGTCGCCCGGGTGCGGAACGCGCCGCGGCCGGTGAGGTACGCGTCGCGGATGCCGTCGAGGCCGATGATCCGTCCGCCGCCGGGGAGGTCCGGGCCGGGGACGAACTTCATGAGGTCGTCCAACGAGCAGGTCGGGTTGGCGATCAGATGACGGGCGGCACCGATGACTTCGACCACGTTGTGGGGCGCCATGTTGGTGGCCATGCCGACGGCGATGCCGCTGGCGCCGTTGACGAGCAGGTTGGGGAACGCCGCGGGCAGGACCTCAGGCTGGGTCGCCGTGTCGTCGTAGTTCGGGATGAAGTCGACGGTGTCCTCGTCGAGGCTCTGAACCATGAGCAGTGCTGCCGGGGCCATGCGGGCCTCGGTGTAGCGGGCGGCGGCGGGGCCGTCGTCGAGGCTGCCGAAGTTGCCGTGGCCGTCGACGAGAGGAAGTCTCATGGTGAACGGCTGGGCCATCCGCACCAGCGCGTCGTAGATGGCCTGGTCGCCGTGGGGGTGGTAGCGGCCCATGACCTCGCCGACGACCCGCTGGCACTTGACGTGCGCGCGGTCGGGACGCAGGCCGAGCTCGCTCATGCCGAAGAGGATCCGCCGCTGGACCGGTTTGAGGCCGTCGCGGGCGTCCGGAAGTGCACGGGAGTAGATGACGGAGTACGAGTACTCGAGGAAGGCGTTGCGCATCTCCTCCTCGACGTCGATGTCGATGATGCGCTCCTCCACCGGTTCGTCCGGTGGGGCGGTCCTACGCGTGCTGCGCGGCATACGTGGTCAGGCTCCTTGCTGGGACGGGGCTCAGCCCATCTTGGCTCACCTCGGGATCGCGACCCGGGCCGACCCACCGGTATGCGAGGAAGCGTCCGGCTCGTGCCTCTGCTCGACTGCCAGTCGAGCCGCTCGACCGGCGGTACAACACCAGCCGAGCCTCATGACTGGCAGCCGAGCGGGGCGAGGATCAGGCCCCGCGGTGGGTGCCGAACTGGCCCCAGTGGACGACCTGGTCCCGGCCGCGCTTGCCGCGCTTCAGCGACGGGCTCTTGGGCCCAGGAACCTCGTACCCGAGCGCGACGACCCCGATGATCGTCCGCTCCCGCGGGATCCCGAACTCCTCGTGCACGTCGTCGTGACACTCCGCCGCCACCCCGAAGAACAGGGCGCCCAGCCCCTTGTCGGTGGCCGTCAGCAGCATGAGCAGCGCCGCCATCCCGGTGTCGATATCCCAGTAAGGAACCGGCCAGCGCGACTCGCTCCGGTCGGTCCAGCCCTTGTCCGGCGCGGCGTAGCGCTCCAGGTAGGCCTCCTTGTCGGAGCAGCAGATCACCAGCGCCGGCGCCATGTGCAGGCCCTGCAACCACGGGGTCTCCTCCTCGTCCTCCTCCTTGGCGGCGGCCCAGAACCGATCCCGATCCTCGTCCGACGTGAGCACGACGAAGTCCCACCCCTGGCTGAACCCGGCACTCGGCGCCCGGCGGGCGTTGTCGAGGACCGCTTCCAGGACGTCGTCGGGCACCGGACGGTCCGCTGCGTACCGGCGGACCATGTGGCGGCGCCGGACGACGGCGGAGAACTCCATGCGGCGATGCTGCCAGCCGGTCGGCCGGATGGAACCATGGGGCCCATGCCCCGAGACCGTCGCGCCGGAGCGCCCGAGCCCGGCCGGCTCGTCGATCCCTCTCGGTGGGAGGCCGACGTCGTGCTGCGGGACGGGTCGGTCGGCCATGTCCGTCCCATCCGGCCGGACGACGCCGACGGGGTGCGGGCATTCCACTCGGGTCAGTCGGAGGAGTCCATCTACCTGCGGTTCTTCGCGCCGATCCGCGAGCTGAGCGACCGCGACGTCTACCGGTTCACCCACGTCGACAACCACGACCGGGTGGCCCTCGTCGTGACGGTCCGCGGCGCGATCATCGGCATCGGCCGATGGGACCGCATCGACGGCGAACGCTCTGCCGAGGTCGCCTTCAACATCTCCGACCACTACCAGGGGAAAGGCATCGGCTCCGTCCTTCTCGAGCACCTGGCCGCGATCGGCCAGGAGCTCGGCGTGGAACGGTTCACCGCCGAGGTCCTTCCGCAGAACCGCCGCATGCTCAATGTGTTCAAGGAAGCGGGGTATGCGGTGCACCACCACTTCGAGGACGGCGTGGTGATGGTCAACTTCGACATCCGGCCGACCGAGCAGTCGACCGCCGTCCGACTCGCCCGGGAGCATCGGGCCGAGGCG
>DATLQE010000409.1:0-2534 GCA_035535335.1 Lapillicoccus sp.
GTTCCGCGTGATCCGGACCTCGCGCGTCTGGTCGGGTGAACGGCCGTCATGGCGAGCGCGCGGCGCGCGGGAAGGCGTGGTGGAGTCGGTCATGGCCGCAAGGCTAACCACGCCATCAGGCTACGTCGGCCGCCGGGCGACGGCGCCGACGCGCACCTGACGGCTTCCTTACAACCGGGGCTCAGAGGACGTAGACGGCGCCGGGTTCGGCGAGCTCGACCTTCCCGTCCCAATACCCCTCGGCCTGTGCGCGGCACTGCTCCCGGTCGTTCCACGCGGGGATGTGGGTCAGCATGAGCCGGCCGACTCCCCCGGCCCGAGTCGCGACCTGCGCGCACTGCGCCCCGTTCATGTGGATGCCACCGATCGTGTCGCGGCCCTCGACGAACGCCGAGTCCGCAAGGACGAGGGACGCTCCGGACATCAGCGGCAGCAGGGCCGGGCACTCGTCGGTGTCACCGGTGTAGGCCAGGGCCACCCCGTCCGCTTCTACCCGCAGGCCGTAGGCCTCGATGGGGTGACACACCGCATACGGGGTGATCGTGAACGGTCCGATCGTCACCGGCTGGCGGTCGACGTGTTCGCGGTAGTCGAACTCGGTGTCCATCGCGTGCACGTCGTCGAGCCCGTACGCCTCGCTCATCCGTTTCTCCGTGCCGGTCGGCCCGTAGACGAGGAGCGGCGCGCGCTGGCCCTCGGGGTGGTAGCGCTGCACGACGTAGAGCCCGCAGAGGTCGATGCAGTGGTCGGGATGAAGGTGGCTGAGGAAGATCGCGTCGAGATGACGCGGGTCGATGTGCTGCTGCAGCGTGCCCAGGGCACCGGCTCCGATGTCGAGGGCGAGGTTCCACGTACGGCCCTGGTGCTCGGCCTGGACCAGATAGCAGGAGGCGGGCGACGTCGGCCCGGCGAACGAGCCCGAGCAGCCGACGATGGTCACCTTCACGAGGCCGCCACTTGGATCGCGGCCAGGTTGCCGAAGACCGTCTCGACCTCGGGGCCGAGGAACCGGCGGGCCAGCCCCCGGAACTCCTCCGGGTCGCCCGTCGTGCTGAACGCCAGCGTCGGCGACGGCAGGTCGTCCGGCCGCAGCAGGTCGCCGTCGGCCAGCACGCGATAGACGTCCTTGGCCGTCTCCTCCGCCGAGGACACTAGCGTGACCCCGTCGCCCATGACGTAGGAGATGACACCGGTCAGCAGCGGGTAGTGGGTACACCCCAGGACCACGGTGTCCACGCCGCGGTCCGCGACCGGTTCGAGGTACTCCCGAGCCACGTCGAGGAGCTGTTTTCCTCCCGTGACGCCGGCCTCGACGAACTCGACGAACCGCGGGCACGGCTGGCTGACCACTTCGATGTGGGGCGCCGCGGCGAACGCGTCCACGTACGCCTGGGACTGGTGGGTTCCCAGTGTGGAGATCACGCCGACCCGGCGGTTGCGCGTTGCCGCCGCGGCCCGGCGGACCGCAGGGCGGATGACCTCGATGACCGGCAGGTCGTAGCGCTCTCGCGCGTCGTGCAGGACCGCGGCGCTGGCGGTGTTGCAGGCGATGACGAGGACCTTGACGCCGTGGTCGACCAGCCGGTCGAGGCACTCCAGCGCGAACCGGCGGGTCTCGGCGATCGGGCGCGGGCCATAGGGGGCGCGCGCCGTGTCACCGAAGTAGACGACCGACTCGTGGGGCAGCTGGTCGAGCACCGCCCGGGCTACGGTGAGGCCGCCGAACCCCGAGTCGAAGATGCCGATCGGCGCGTCCGTCACCCCTGAAGAATAGGTATGCGTGTGTGAGGGGGCCGAATCAGCGCGCCGTCTGCTTCGTCACAGCGCCCTCGACCGCCGGCATCACTTCCTCGAGGAATACGTCGTGGAACCGTTCGTCGTCGTCGTCACCCTCGTGCGGACCGGCGAACCGCGTGGCGAAGATGGACATGTTCCACAGCCACCACTCGAGGTCGAAGAGCTCCACCATGTCGTCGTCGAGGTCCGCGGTTCCGCCGTGCGCGACGTAGGCGGACAGCGGTTCCGCACCGTCGGCGTCCCGGAGGACCGTGCGCAGGTCGCGCTCCCGCGGCGCGATGCGCAAGGACTCCCAGTCGACCAGCACCGGGCCCCCCAGCTGCCAGAGGACGTTGCGCGTATGCGGCTCCCCGTGCGTCGGCACCCAATGCTCTCGGGCGTCGCGCGCCCGGGCGGCCAGCTGGTCGAACCTCCGGTAGAGGCGATCCAGTTCGCGCCCACTGCGCTGGAGCGCTGTGCGGACCGACTCACCGAACGGGCCGGCGGTCCACGGTCGGTCGAGCCGGTCGAGGAGAGCGCTCATCTCGCCCCGCAGCGGCGGACCCGGGACCCACGACCGGGCGCGAGCCGGAGGCCGCTCGGCGTGCAGCGCTCCAAGCGCTCCCGCGATCAGGGCGCGCTGGTTGTCGTCCGCGTAGGCGCCCGGGCCCGGCTCCCCCTCCAGGTACTCGGTGACCGTCAGGAGGTATGCGCCCACGACCACTCCGACCCCGTGCGGCTGCGTCTCCGGGGACACC
>DATLQE010000410.1:0-8988 GCA_035535335.1 Lapillicoccus sp.
GCGACGCGGATGGATCCCATAGATGTGCTCCTCAGGTAGGCGGGTTGTCTCGTTCTGTTCTGATCAGCTCTTCGAGCCAGCGGACCTCGCGCTCCGCCTGCTCCTCACCGTGCCGCTGCAGGGCGGCGGTGTAGGCGTCCAGCCGCTCGCGGTTGCGCACCGACGCCGCCCGGACGTGAGCCAGCCGCTCCTCCAGCCGGGACCGCCGGCCTTCGAGGATGCGCAGCCGGACCTCGTGCGTCGTCCGCGCGAAAAAGGCCAGGTGGACGGCGAATTCGTCGTCCTCCCAGGCGCTCGGCCCGGCCTCGTCGACGAGCTCCTGAAAGCGTTCCTTGCCGGTATGCGTGAGCTCGTAGACGATGCGCGCACGCCGGCTTCCGGACCCTCCAGTCGCCTGCCGCGCCTCCGCGATCCACTCCCGGGCCAGCAGGTCGCGAAGCGCCGGGTACAGCGAGCCATAGGACAGCGCCCGGAACGCCCCGAGTGCGGTGTTCAGCCGCTTGCGCAGCTCGTACCCGTGCATCGGGCTCTCGTGGAGCAGGCCGAGGACGGCGAACTCCAGCAGCTCGGCGCGTCGCGCCATCCCGCCACCTCCGTCCGCAAGGTCCGAACCAGTCGGGCCGGACATACTCAGGCTTTGTCTGCGACGAACCGTAACATGGATATATCGGCACGATACATCGTAATTCTGAGCTCAGGATTGGGACAGGTGGCCGTCGGCACCGCATACTGGTGCGTCGTGACCCAGCCGCCCCCCGAGACCCGCGCTTCGCGGCGTGCCCGCGCCGACACCGGAGACTCCGGACTGCGGCGTGCGCGCCCCGACCGCGCGAGCGGCGGCCCGACGCCGCGCTCGCGAGCGCGGACCATCACCAAGTGGACGCTGTTCAGCCTGCTGAGCCTCGTGGCCATCGGTGCGGTCGGCGTCGCGATCGCCTACGCGACGATCCAGCCGCCGCAGCCCAACGAGCTGGCCAGTGCGCAGGCCTCGATCCTCTACTACGACGACGGCAAGACTGAGCTGGCCCGCCTCGCCGAGGCTGAGGGCAACCGCGAGTCGGTCCCCCTCGAGAAGGTCCCGGAGCACGTCCAGAAGGCCGTGCTCGCCGCCGAGGACCGCGACTTCTACACCAACCCCGGCTTCTCGCCGACCGGCATCGCCCGCTCGGTGTGGCAGGCGCTGCGCGGCTCCGACGTCCAGGGCGGCGGCTCGACGATCACCCAGCAGTACGTGAAGAACTACTTCCTCACGTCCGACCGCTCGCTGATCCGCAAGTTCAAGGAGATCATCATCTCCGTCAAGATCGACCAGCAGCAGTCGAAGAACGAGATCCTCGAGAACTACCTCAACACGATCTACTACGGCCGCGGCGCCTACGGCATCCAGACCGCCTCCAAGGCCTACTTCAACAAGGACGTGAGCCAGCTCAGCCTGGCCGAGGGCGCGACCCTTGCCGCGATCGTCAACGCTCCCTCCCTCTACGACCCGGCGCTCGGTGACAAGCAGAAATCCAACCTCACCAACCGGGTGAGCTACGTCCTCGACGGCATGGTTGCCGAGGGCTGGCTCAGCCAGGCCGACCGGGCCACGGTCACCGGCCCGGCCGAGACGGTCCCGCCCGCCAAGACCACAGCGATCGCCGGCCCCAACGGCTACATCGTCGACGCGGTCCGCAAGGAGCTGGCCGCCACCCTCAAGCTGTCCGACTCCGACGTCGCCCGCGGCGGCCTTCGGATCACGACCACGATCAACAAGACGAACCAGGACGCCGCCGTCGCGGCCGTCCAGAAGTACCTCCCCAAGGAGGCGCCCGACGTCCAGGCTGGCCTCACCGCGATCAAGCCCGGTGACGGCGCCATCGTGGCGATGTACGGCGGCGCCGACTTCCAGAAGCGCCAGCTCAATTCGGCCACCGACGCGATCATGCAGGCCGGCTCGACGTTCAAGCCGTTCGCGATCATCGGCGGACTCCAGCAGGGCATCAGCACCAAGACGACGTTCAACGGCAACAGCCCGATCACGGTCGGGACGACCAAGGTGCCCAACGAGTTCAACCAAAGCTTCGGCACGATCGACCTGCGGCGCGCGACGGCCAAGTCGGTCAACACCGTCTTCGTCGGCCTCAACAACAAGATCGGGCCGGCCAACACCAAGAACGCGGCCATCGCGGCCGGCATGCCGGAGAAGACCGCGGGCCTCGACGACACGCTCACCAACGTCCTCGGCACCGCGTCACCGCACGTCGTCGACGTCGCGAGCGCGTATGCGACCATCGCCGCTCAGGGGCAGAAGGCCACTCCGTACCTCGTCGCCGCGGTGACGTCCGAAACCACGGAGATCGACTACAAGGTCAACAAGCAGCTCACGGCGGCGTTCGGGGCCGACGTCGCCGCGGACACCATCGACGCGCTGCAGCAGGTCACCGCATCCGGGGGGACCGGCGCCCGCGCTGCCGGCCTCGGCCGGCCGACCGCCGGCAAGACCGGTACCTCCGACGAGCACAAGTCGGTGTGGTTCACCGGGTTCGTGCCCCAGCTGGTCACCTCTGTGGGCATGTACCGCGACGTCGACGGCACGTCGCAGCCGCTGGACAACATCCCCGGCCTCAGCGTCAGCGAGGTCGGCGGCAGCAGCCTGCCCCTCTCGATGTGGCTGGACTTCATGAAGGCGGCCACTCAAGGCCTCGACGTCCAGCAGTTCCCCAAGCGGGCCGGCATCGGCGACAACACCGTCACCACGACGAGCACGCCGACGACGACCGCGACGACCGCCCCGTCGACCACCACGACGACCCAAGCGCCAGCGACGTCCACGACGACCGCACCCCCGCCGCCGCCGACCACCGCGCCGTCGTCGTCCTCGCCGAGCCGGACCCAGGGCGGACCGAGGCCGTCGACGACGTCGTCGACCACCGCCGCGCTACCCCAACCCGAACCGTAGGCTCGGGCGGTGACGTCGCGCTGGGTGCTCGCCACCCCGGAGCGCCCCCAAGCCGACCTCACCACGGCCCCCACCCGCGACGACGAGGTCGCGGCGGCGGCGTCGGAGGTCATCGGGGGGCCGGTCGGCCGGTATGCGACGCGGCTGGCCCGCGGGTGGCGTTACTACGCGGCAGTTCTCGCCGGCGCCTCGGCGATCGTGTCGGCGTTCGGCGTCCTCCTGCGCGCCCCCTGCATCGACTCCGGTTGGAGCTCGCCCGACCAGTTCTGGCACGCCTGCTTCTCCGACATCCCGGCGACGTACCGCGACGCCGGGCTCTCGGCCGGGCTCGGCGCCTACTTCTCGGGCGGGTTCGGGTCACCGGCGCCTAACCAGCCGCCGCTGACCTCGTTCCTCATGACGCTGACCGCCGTGGTCGTCCCATCCGGCGAGACGCCCGACCGGATGCGCTTCTACTTCGCAGTCTGGACGATCCTCGCCGCGGTCCTCTGGGCCCTCACGACGTGGTGGACCGCCGCCACGGTCCGCCGCTTCCCCCTCCGCGCCGCGCAGGTGGCCCTCTCGCCGGTCGCCCTCCTCGTCCTCCCGATCTCTCCCGACGTCGTCGGCGTCGCCCTCACCGCGGCCGGCCTGTATGCGTGGACCCGCCGCCGACCCGTGCTCACGGGCGCGCTCCTGGGGCTTGCGGTCTCCGCCCGGACCTACCCGCTCGTCGTGCTCGCCGCGCTGTTATTCCTCTGCCTGCGGACGGCCCGGGTCCAGCTGTGGCTGCGGACGGCCGGAACCTCCGCGGTCGTGGCCGGCGGAATCCTCTTCGTGCTCGGGGCGCTGAACCCCGACGCCGCCACGGCCGCATACCGGTCCTGGCTGGACGCCGGCGCCGGCTTCGGCTCGCCCTGGCTGCTGCCGCAGCTCGGCGGTCAGCCCTTGTCGGCGACCACCGTGACGATCCTCTGCGCGGCCGGATGGGTGCTGGCGCTCGTCGTCGGTGCCGGCTTCACGCTGGCCATGCCACGGCGCCCCGGCGTTGCCGAGGTCAGTCTGGTGATCCTCGCGATCGTCCTGCTGACCGGGAAGTCGCTGACCGTGCAGTCGGCCTTGTGGCTCGTCCCCTTCGTCGCCCTGATCGGCCTGGCCTGGAAGGACGTCCTGGCGTGGTCGGCGACCGAGGCGCTGCACTTCGAGGCGGTGTGGCTCTATCTGGCGGGGACGTCCCAGCCCAGTCGAGGACTGCCGGCCGCGTGGTACGCCGTGTTCCTCGTGCTCCGGCTGGGCGGGGTGATCTGGCTGCTCGCTCGCACCTGGCAGCTGTCCGTCGGTCGGCCACCCGCCTACGACGATGAGGGCGGCGTCGTCGACAGCACGTGGGGCGAGCACGAGAGTGACGAGCTCGCCGGACCGTTGCGTGACAATCCCGACCGGCTCGTCGTCCGCTTCGGCTGACCCCTGCTCCCCACCAATGGTCCGTCCGCGCTTGGAAAGCCGAGCGCTGGCTGACCGTTAGGTGGCGTTGGGCGGCGGAATCGCGCGGCGGCGGGCACCGAAGCTGCGGAAGCCCGCATACAGGAAGAGGGCGAAGTAGACCCCGGCGGCGAGGACTCCGACGAGGACGACGACGCCGGTGGCCGCGTCCGCGGTGGCGGTGACCAGCGCGGCCAGCGCGCCGGCCACCAGGGTGTTGACGGTGCCGACGAAGAAGTTGGTGCTGCCGACGATGTGCACGAGTGGATGCCGGCGCACGCCGAGCGAGTAGGTCTGCATCAGCCCGGCCTCGTCGGGTCGGGTCGAGGTAAGGAACTGGTCCTCGATCCCTGGTGCCAGCTCGGCATATGCGGCGCGCAGCCGGTTCATCGCCAGGATCAGGCCGGCATCCTCGTCGCTGGCGAGGAAGACCCGGACGCTGGTCAGGGTCCCGAGGATGAGACCCGCGCCGGCCAGGCCGATGGCCAGCACCTGAAACGTCGTCCCGAACCCGCCGGCCTGCGCGACGAGGCCGAGGATGACCAGCGAGCCGGTGAGGACGGTCAGGAGGATCGTGATCCGGCTCATCACCTCCGACCACATCGTCCCCCGCGTGGCCAGCAGGCTCCAGTGCTCGGTCGCCAGCAGCTGCGCGACGACGGCCGGTGGCGCGGGCGCCGAAGAGGGGGCCGTAGAAGGGTCGTTGTCCACGCGGGGATTGTCCCGCCGATTTCTCGGGTCGCGGGGCGGACCGGTACTCTTGCTCGGTTCGCCGCGACGTTCAGTCTCCTGTTGGCTGTCGCCTGTGGACGAGTTCCGACCACCGTCGGTGGCTCGTGCCAAGGTTGGTCGCGGCGGGACGCATACAACCCTCCTGTCACGGAGAGACCGTGACCGCCGAGACCAGAGGAGGTGGGTCACCGCATGCGTCAGTACGAACTCATGGTCATCCTCGACCCCGAGCTTGACGACCGGACCATCGCGCCGTCCCTCGACAAGTTCCTCTCCGTCGTCACCAAGGACGGCGGCAGCGTGGACAACGTCGACATCTGGGGCCGCCGCCGACTGGCCTACGAGATCAAGAAGAAGGCCGAGGGCATCTACGCCGTCATCAACATGACCGCCGAGCCCGCCACGGCTCAGGAGCTCGACCGCCAGCTCGGCCTCAACGAGTCGGTGCTGCGGACCAAGCTGCTGCGCCCCGGCGCCTAAGCCACGTCGAGCGAGAGGACCAGCACATGGCCGGCGACACCGTCATCACCATCATCGGCAACATCACCGGCGACCCGGAGCTGCGGTTCACGCCGTCCGGCGCCGCCGTCGCCAATTTCACCGTCGCCTCCACGCCGCGGGCGTTCGACCGCCAGAGCAACGAGTGGAAGGACGGGGAGACCCTGTTCATGCGCTGCTCGGTCTGGCGCGACGCGGCGGAGAACGTCGCCGAATCCCTCAACCGCGGCACTCGCGTCATCGTCTCCGGCCGCCTGAAGTCCCGGTCCTACGAGACCAAGGAGGGCGAGAAGCGCACCGTCATCGAGATGGAGGTCGACGAGGTCGGCCCCTCCCTGCGGTATGCGTCCGCCAAGGTCACCAAGACCCAGCGCGGGAACGGTGGCGGCGGCTTCGGCGGCCAGCACGGTGGCAGCTCCGGCGGCCAGCAGCAGGAGGACCCGTGGGCCACCGGCCCGGGTCAGGGAGCTGCTGGTGGCGGCCAGCCGGTCGGCCAGGGCGGGTGGGGCGGTCAGCCGTCCGGCAACCAGGGCTCCGGCAACCAGGGCGGCGGCCAGCAGGGTGGCGGCCAGCAGGGTGGCTGGGGCCAGAACGCCCCCGGCTACGACGAGCCCCCGTTCTGATCGACACGCAGACTTCTCAAGGAGAACCACCATGCCCAAACCCGTTGTGCGCAAGCCCAAGAAGAAGGCGAACCCCCTCAAGGTCGCCAAGATCGACAACATCGACTACAAGGACACCGCGCTGCTGCGCAAGTTCATCTCCGACCGCGGCAAGATCCGCGCGCGGCGGGTGACCGGTGTGTCCGTCCAGGAGCAGCGGCTCATCGCCACCGCGGTGAAGAACGCCCGCGAGATGGCGCTGTTGCCGTACTCCAGCTCGGCCCGCTGAGGAGGCACGTTCCGCATGAAGGTCATTCTCACCAACGAGGTCTCCGGACTCGGCACCGCCGGTGACGTCGTCGACGTCAAGGACGGCTACGCCCGCAACTACCTGCTCCCGCGCCACCTTGCCACTCCGTGGACGAAGGGCGGCCAGAAGCAGGTCGACGCGATCACCTCGGCCCGGGCCAGCCGTGAGGTCAAGTCGCTCGAGGAGGCCAAGCAGCTCAAGGGCCGCCTCGAGGCGGCATCGGTCACCGTCGGGGCCAAGGCCGGCAATGCCGGCCGGCTGTTCGGCGCCGTCAGCACGGCTGACATCGCCGACGCGGTCAAGGCCGCCGGCGGGCCCGACCTCGACCGGCGCAAGATCGAGGTCAAGGGCCACATCAAGTCGACCGGCACCTACCAGGCGCTGGTCCGGCTCCACCCCGAGGTCCAGGCGACGGTGCCCTTCGAGGTCGTCGCCCGCTGACCGAGCGGGCTGCCTGAGGATCTCCCATCCGGGAGGGCAGCGTCCTGACCGTGGACGTTGCCCTCCCGATCGACCGATGCGTCGGCACGCATACTGCGGTATGCCCCCCGGCGATCCCACAGTTGAGCCGACCGCACCCGACGTCGAGGCGGCGCCGTCCGGCCGGTTGCCCAGCGCGGCTGCTGGACCGTTGCCGACGTGGGTGGCCTACGCCTTGGTCTTCGGGACGTCCGCGGCGGTCCTGGTCCTCGAGATCACGTCGCTGCGCCTCATCGCGCCGTACGTCGGCATCACGCTCGAGACCAACACGGCTGTGATCGGGCTCGCCCTCACCGCGATCGCCATCGGTGCATGGTCCGGAGGTGCGGCCGCCGACCGGCTGCCGCCGCGCTCGACGATCGGCCCGCTGCTGCTCATCGGCGGCGCCTTCGTGCTCGTCGTGACCCCGGCCATTCGGCTGGCGGCCGCGGCGGCGGGACCGGCGGACGCCGCGCCCATCGCCATCCTCGTCGCGACCGCCACCGTCTTCGTCCCGGCCGCGGTGCTCTCCGCCGTCCCGCCGATGGTCGTCAAGCTCGAGCTCGCCAGCCTCACGGAGACCGGTTCGGTCGTGGGCCGCCTCTCCGGCGTCAGCACGATCGGCGCCATCGTGGCGACGTTCGCGACCGGGTTCGTCCTGGTGGCCGTCGTCCCGACCAGCGTCATCCTCACCGGCACCGGCGCCCTTCTCGTTCTCGGCGGACTGGCCTTCGTCGTGGCAAACCGGCGGCGCGGCATTCCCCCTCGGGTGCGAGTCGCCGCGCCGCTGGTCCTCGCCCTCGCGGCGGGGCTCGGCGGCGCCGTGGTTGCGTCACCGTGCCAGGTGGAGACCCGGTACCACTGCGCCTCCGTGCTGACCGACCCGGCGCGGCCGGGGGGTCGCACGCTCCTGCTCGACACCCTCCGGCACAGCTATGTCGACACCAGCGACCCGACGTACCTCGAGTTCGGCTACATGAAGACCTTCGCCGCTGCCCTCGACACCCGCGCCGCCGGCCCGCTCGACGTGCTGCACGTCGGCGGCGGCGGCATGACATTGCCCCGCTACCTCCTGGCCAGCCGTCCGGACAGCAGCAACCGGGTCGTCGAGATCGACGCGGGCGTCGTGGAGATCGACCGCGCCCGGCTGGCCCTTCCGGACGACCCACGGCTCCAGGTCCAGGTGGCGGACGGCCGGACGGCGGTCCGGCAGCTGGCCCCAGACCGTTTTGATGTCTACGTCGGCGACGCCTTCGGTGGTGTCGCCGTGCCGTGGCACCTGACGACGCGCGAGACGTTTCTCGACGTCGACCGTGTCCTGCGGCCGGACGGACTCGTCGTGCTCAACGTCATCGACTACCGGTCGCTCGACTTCGCGCGGGCCGAGCTGGCCACGATCGCCTCGGTGTTCGAGCATGCCGCGCTGCTCACCTACAACGGCGGCTTGAACGGCGGCAACCTCGTTCTCCTGGCCTCCCACGCGCCGATCGACCGGGCGGCGATGACCGCCGCGCTGCAGGACCACGGCGCACCGATGGCCCTAGTCTCCGAAGACGACGTGCGGTCGTTCCTCGGCGACGACCCGCTCGTCCTCACCGACGACCACGCCCCGGTGGACCAGCTGCTCACCACGAGCCGCTGACCCCGCTCCACCCCGGCCGAGAGGCCGACTTCTGCCGTTCTGAGCGGCCCATAGCGGCCAAACTCGGCCTCTCGGCGGGTGCTGCCGGGTGGGTTCTCACAGGCGCAGCCGGGCAGCGCGCCTCAGGCCACGTAGCCGGCCAGGTGGTCGCCGGTCAGCGTCCCGCTCGCACTGAGCTCGGCCGGCGTCCCCTCGAAGACGATCCGGCCGCCGTCGTGCCCGGCCCCCGGGCCGAGGTCGACGATCCAGTCGGCGTGCGCCATGACCGCTTGGTGGTGCTCGATGACGATGACCGACTTCCCGGAGTCGACGATGCGGTCGAGGAGTGCGAGCAGCTGCTCGA